>NZ_JBYSWU010000130.1:0-1369 GCF_058781505.1 Paraburkholderia sp. FW306-2-2C-D06C
GAGCCTGTCAGAATTTTAGTGTGCCGAGGTCATGAGACGATAACGGAAACAACGTCCTATGACCGAAGCAACTGTGACTAAGAAGATCAAGAACCCGAAGGCGCCGAAGCTGTTCCCCGATGAACTGATCGATCAACTGCTGGCGCAGATTCAGAACAAGGATGCGGAGTCGGTTCTCGGCGAATCGGGCCTGGCCGGGCAACTGAAGAAGCAACTGGCTGAGCGCATGCTGGCGGCGGAGCTAACGCATCACCTGGAGAACGAGGCGGAGCAAGGCAAGGCCGGCAACCACCGCAACGGCACGAGCCGCAAGACGGTCATCACGCCCAACGGCGAACTGAATCTGGACATTCCGCGTGACCGGCAGGCGACATTCGAGCCGCAACTGGTGGGCAAATATCAGCGCCGGCTGCCGGGCTTCGACGATCACGTCATCAGCATGTACGCGCGCGGCATGAGCGTGCGCGAGATCCAGGGCCATTTGCTGGAACTGTATGGCCTGCAGGTGTCGCCCGATCTGATTTCGACTGTCACCGATGAGGTGCTGGCCGAGGTCGAACAGTGGCAGCAACGCCCGCTTGAGGCAATGTATCCGATCGTGTATTTCGACGCACTTCGGCTGAAGATCCGCGACGAAGGCACGGTCAGGAACAAGGCGGTGTATCTCGCGCTGGGCATTCGCGCCGACGGCCGCAAGGAAGTGCTGGGTTTGTGGATCGAGCAAACCGAGGGAGCCAAGTTCTGGCTGAAGGTCTTCAACGAACTGAAGAACCGTGGCTTGCACGACATCCTGATCGCCGTCGTCGATGGCTTGCGCGGTTTCCCCGAGGCGATCGAAGCGGTGTATCCAGCCGCGCAGATCCAGACGTGCATCGTGCACCTGATCCGCAATTCGCTGAATCTGGCGAGCTGGAAGGACCGTAAGCCGCTGGCAACCGCGCTCAAGCCGATCTATCAGGCTGCCACGGCCGAAGCGGCGGCAGTCGCCCTGCAAGCCTTCTCTCAAGGCGAGTGGGGGCGCAAATTCCCCACCGTGGCCGCGATGTGGCAGCGCCAATGGGAGCAAGTCATCCCGTTCTTCGCCTATCCGCCGGAAGTACGCAAGATCATATACACGACCAACGCGATCGAGAGCATGCATATGCAGCTGCGAAAGATCGTCAAGAACCGCGGTCACTTCCCCAGCGACGAAGCCGCCAGCAAACTGCTGTACCTGGCCTTGCGCAACATCGAAAAGGATTGGAAGATGCCACCTATTACCTGGCGGCAAGCAGTCAATCAGTTCGCCATTCTGTTCGGCGAGCGGTTCACCGCCGCCATCAGCTGAGATTTTTAACCGACCTCAGCACACAAAATTCCTGACACCTCC
>NZ_JBYSWU010000131.1:0-1361 GCF_058781505.1 Paraburkholderia sp. FW306-2-2C-D06C
CTAGCAGGCTGTTGAAAAGCGCCCCGTCATGACGACCGAAGCAGTGTTCACGAGGTTTGCGCATGCCATTTGCTGCTGAATTGCGGGTTCGCCGGGTGGTTTTTGCAAGCCATGCGCATGCTTGCAGCGCCCGCGCTGCGCCGTCGCCACGCCGTGGCGGCTCATCGCGTCGCTCCTTGCAGCACCACACCTGGCATTCGCGCCATGCGGGTCAGATTGCTCGCGACCATCGTCAGCTTGAAGTGCTGGTCGACGCGCCTGATGCCGCGATAGACCGTCTGCCGGATCCGGCCGACCGTTTTACCCCAGCCGAAATGCTCCTCGATGCGCTTGCGGATGACCTGGCTGATCCGGTAGCCCGCATGCCGCGAAGTGCGACCGTCGATCGCGCTACCGCCGTGGCGATCATCGTTGCGGGCGACATGCGGCGTCACGTTACGAGCGCGGCAATCGCTCACGAAGTCGCGTGTGTCGTACGCCTTGTCGGCACCGACTGTCTTCGCATGGCCGCCAGGCACGCAGTCGAGCAGCCGCAAGGCGCTGGCCCGCTCGGCGAAACCATCCGCATGACTAACCACAGCGCCGACCACCAGTCCCGAGCGGTTCTCCATCAAGATGTGCCCGTGGTAGCACAGGATGGCCGGGCTCTTGCGGCTCTTCTTGAACAGCCGCGCGTCCGGATCCGTGCTCGACTCATGCGTGTCGTTACTGCGCCGCTTGCCCTTCCAGTTCGTGTCGGCATTGCGTCCCCCGCTTGCCGGCGGACCATCGTCCGAGCCGTCCTTCGCACGGAAGCTCTTGTGACTGGCCCATGCCTGAATCAGCGTGCCGTCCACCGAGAAATGGTCTCTGGACAGCAGGCCCCGCTTGTCCGCCAGGCTCATGACTTCGGTGAAGAACGCTTCCACGACATCATGTTCCAGCAGTCGGTCGCGGTTCTTCGAGAACACCGAGTGGTCCCACACGGCGTCCTCGATCGCCAGCCCGACGAACCAGCGAAACAGCAGGTTGTAGTGCATCTGCTCCATCAGCATGCGCTCGCTGCGCACCGAATAGAACACCTGCAACAGCAGCGCACGCAGCAGCTTCTCGGGTGCAATCGAGGCCCGACCAGTGTCCGCATAGATCACGTTGAACAACCCGTTGAGCCGTTTCAATGCTTCATTTACCAGCAGCCGGATCGGTCGCAACGGGTGATCCGCCGGGACGAAGTCCTCCAGCTTGACTGTCGTAAACAGGGGTTCCTGCATCTCATCCATTCCGCGCATCGCATCCACTGCCAAAGATCATGAACACGATATCCATAACGCCCGTCCCTCAAACCCCGTTTACACGGGACCCAAATTCAACAGCCTGCTAGG
>NZ_JBYSWU010000132.1:0-1255 GCF_058781505.1 Paraburkholderia sp. FW306-2-2C-D06C
TGTGATGGTCTAATTTCCTCGGACAGGTCGATAGGAGGACAATCCTGAATCGACGAGGAAAAACGATAGATGACAAGAAGGCGCCGACAATTTGACGCCAGCTTCAAGCTGGAAGTGGTACGGATGGTTCGAGACCAGGGCTTATCGGTCGGCGAAGTCTGCCGGTCGATGGACCTTGTTGAGACAGCCGTGCGGCGCTGGGTAGCCCAGTACGACGCGGAGCGTGCTGGCGGTCCAGGCGAGGGCAAACCGCTGACGGCAGAACAGCAGCGCATCCGGCAACTCGAAGCGGAGAACCGGCAATTGCGCGAGGACAACGCGCTGCTAAAAAAAGCATCGGCCTTCTTTGCCCGGGAACTGAAGTGAGTTACCGCGTGGTAGCTCACTTGCAACAGAAGGCCGTATCGGTCAGTGACGCCTGCCGGGTTTTGCAGGTGAGCCGCTCTGGCTACTATGCGCACCGGCGTGCGAAGCCGAGCGCCAGGAGCCTGCAGGAACAGACCCACGTCAAGGCAGCATTCGCCGCGAGCGGCGCGAGCTATGGCAGCCGGCGCGTGATGCATGCGCTGCGCGAGCAAGGGCTGAGTATTGGTCGTTACCGGGTGCGTACGCTGATGCGCAAAGCAGGCCTGCGTACGAGCTGGAAGCGCAAGTTCGTCTCGACGACCGACAGCAGGCATACGCTACCTGTGGCCGCGAACGTGCTCGACCGGCAGTTTGACGTGGCCGAGCCCAATCGCGCCTGGGTTTCGGACATCACGTATATCCGTACGGCGCAGGGCTGGCTGTATCTGGCGGTCGTGCTGGACCTGTACTCACGCAGGGTGGTCGGCTGGTCCATGGCGCCCACCATGCCGGCCGGACTGGTCATGTCGGCGCTGACCATGGCGCTGCAGCAGCGCCGGCCAGCGCCCGGACTGGTCCTGCATTCGGACCGGGGCAGCCAGTACGCGAGCGACGAATACCAGGCCTTGCTCAGGCAGCATCACGTGGTTTGCAGCATGAGTCGCAAGGGAAATTGTTGGGATAATTCGGTGATGGAAAGGTTCTTCCTGAACCTGAAGATGGAACGCGTGTGGCAGCGTCGGTACGCCAACCACGACGAGGCCCGGCGCGACATCAACCAGTACATTGTCGGTTTCTACAACGCCGTACGATTGCACTCAACATTGGGCTATCTGTCGCCCGCTGCCTACGAGGCGAAACCGACAGTGAAAGAACCTATCTGCCTGTCCGAAATAACTTGACCACTACA
>NZ_JBYSWU010000133.1:0-1186 GCF_058781505.1 Paraburkholderia sp. FW306-2-2C-D06C
TCTTCCACCGGCATCAGGAACGCACCATCAACTGCGCGCTCCGGCGTCGGGATGTACGTGTCCAGCGCGTCGGCCAGGTTCATGATCGCCACTTCGCCCAGCTCGCCCGTGTCGCCTTCCAGCGCCAGCTTGGCCGAACCCTTGATGATCGGCGTGTCGTCGCCCGGGAAGTCGTACTTCGACAGAAGTTCGCGAACTTCCATCTCGACGAGTTCCAGCAGCTCGGCGTCGTCCACCATGTCGCACTTGTTCAGGAACACGATGATGTACGGCACACCGACCTGACGCGCCAGCAGGATGTGCTCACGCGTTTGCGGCATCGGGCCGTCTGCTGCCGAGCACACCAGGATCGCGCCGTCCATCTGCGCTGCGCCCGTGATCATGTTCTTCACATAGTCAGCGTGGCCCGGGCAGTCGACGTGCGCGTAGTGGCGGTTCGCCGTTTCGTACTCGACGTGTGCCGTGTTGATCGTGATACCACGTGCCTTTTCTTCCGGCGCCGCGTCGATCTGGTCGTATGCCTTTGCTTCGCCGCCAAACTTCTTGGTCAGCACCGTCGTGATCGCTGCCGTCAGCGTGGTCTTGCCGTGGTCAACGTGACCGATCGTGCCGACGTTCACGTGCGGCTTGGTCCGCTCAAACTTACCCTTGGCCATTTTCGACTCCTAAGAGGATTTTCCGTACGTTGCGCCGGGCGCAAACAATCACCTAGTACTTCTGGTGCCCATGGGCAGGATCGAACTGCCGACCTCTCCCTTACCAAGGGAGTGCTCTACCACTGAGCCACATGGGCGCTACTTCTGTGTTGCTGGAGCGGGTGAAGGGAATCGAACCCTCGTCGTAAGCTTGGAAGGCTTCTGCTCTACCATTGAGCTACACCCGCAAGGGCCCATGGATTCCCAACTACTGCTACAGCTTGCATTCTGGTGGAGGAGGTTGGATTCGAACCAACGTAGGCGTAAGCCAACAGATTTACAGTCTGCCCCCTTTAGCCACTCGGGCACCCCTCCGCAGAGAACTGATGATTATGGGGGAACAACCGCTTGTTGTCAAGGCTTGCTTGACCGTTCCAAACCCAACGCTCTCACTTATATAGTGATTTCAGCTGCCGCCGTAAACGCAGAAACCCCACCGTTCTGGGTGGGGTTTCTGGTGCTGCTGGGGAGCCTGACGATGACCTACTTTC
>NZ_JBYSWU010000134.1:0-1084 GCF_058781505.1 Paraburkholderia sp. FW306-2-2C-D06C
TGTGGATCAGTCGGTGTGGTACGGTCATCGAAAGGGCGCGGTTGAATCCTGCGTAAAGAGGGTTAGAGATCGAACTGGTCGAGTTCGCGCTGCAATTCGCGATTGCGTGCCACGCGTTCGTCGAGCGTCGACGAACAGGGAATGCGCGGTAAGTAAATGGCGGCTGAGGGGGACATCCGGTGTGCCGCTCCTGCTTCCCATTCGAAACCATTGATCGCGTTTGCCTGCGGCGTAGGCGGGGTCCATCCGTCCGAGCAGGTCGGTACCGTAGTAGTCTTCCAGCAACGCTGCGACTGTGATACGGTCAATTCCCCGTTTTCCACGGGAAAGGCCCAGTTCCAGCAGCTTCTTCCGGCAAGTCGAGGCGATTGTCGACGTGCTTCGTTGCCTGCCTTGTCTAGGCTGCGCAGCCTAGCCGCATCGATCGAGTTCAGCGTCACGCGTAGCCCGAAATCCCGCTCGACCAGATCGAGGTTCAATAGGTGATGCCCCATGCCGAAGGTAAGGGCGAACGTGTTCTTCGCGAGTCGGACGATTAGGATGGCTCATTCCGCACGACTGCCCGCGAAGAGCTTTGGCGGGACTTCCTGATTGGTGATCAAAAAGGGGGCCCAAGGCGGGGGAGTCAGGCGCTCTATGTCTTTCACGTAGAGATGAACTGAGCCATCGGAAATCTTGAGTTCGATTCCGTTCTTTGTTCGGTTTGTTTTTACAATTTGCTCGTCTCGGAGCGTGGAGTCCTTAACCAGATAAATGGTCAACCGCTCCTTTCTGGTCTGATGCTCTCTCATCGAAGACCCCCGTTTCTGTATTTTTGCTGTTCGGCAGGGCCTCCGGAACGCGTCGGCCGCGCGCAGTTGGAGACACTGCGCTTGTTTGCTACCACAGTCAATAGCTATTGGCAGACCGCATTGTTGCGACGAGGTAAATCGGTTATTGAACAATATACGTCGACCGAGACAACAGCGCATGGGCGGCACCATGTCAGAGCTGACCAATATCATTTTCGCCTCTTTTGAATTTTGAGTGGGTAGGTTTGGCGGGTCAAGGACGGGCGTAAGCCCGGCGTAGCGAATCCTTGAGG
>NZ_JBYSWU010000135.1:0-1057 GCF_058781505.1 Paraburkholderia sp. FW306-2-2C-D06C
CGAGGGGCTGAACCTATGGCGGCGGACCCCGAAACTGAAAGCCCGTCGGCTTGTGACCGACTGATGGAAGAAGTCTGTGAGCGGGGAAACCTGCAACGGGCGTTGAAGCGTGTGAAGGCGAACAAGGGTGCGCCAGGCGTGGACGGTATGACGGTTCAGGCACTACCGGCGTACCTGCGTGAGCATTGGCCGTCGATACGGGCCTCATTGCTCGAAGGAACCTACAGGCCACAACCTGTGAGACGGGTCGAGATACCCAAGCCGGATGGAGGTGGCGTGCGTAAGCTCGGCATTCCCTCTGCGCTTGACCGGTTCGTCCAGCAGGCGGTATTGCAGGTGCTGCAAAGGCAGTGGGACCCAACGTTCTCGGATACCAGTTACGGCTTCCGTCCGGGACGCTCGGCGCATCAGGCCGTGACGCGCGCGCAAGACTACATTCAGGCGGGACATCGCTGGGTCGTAGACTTGGATCTGGAGAAATTCTTTGATCGCGTGAGTCACGACATCCTGATGAGCCGGGTGGCAAAGCGGGTCAGCGACAAACGAATGCTGAAGCTGATCCGCTCCTTCCTGACGGCGGGCGTGCTGGAGAACGGGCTGGTTGGCGCAACGGACGAAGGGACGCCCCAGGGCGGTCCCCTGTCACCGTTGTTATCCAATCTGATGCTCGACGATCTCGACCGGGAGCTTGAGCGGCGCGGACTGCGGTTCGTGAGGTACGCCGACGACTGTAACGTCTACGTACGCAGCGAACGCGCTGGCCAACGGGTGATGGCTGGGCTGAAGGCCTTCCTCACCGGCAAGCTGAAGCTGAAGGTCAATGAGGCGAAGAGCGCGGTCGCGCGGCCACACACGCGGAAGTTTCTGGGATTTAGCTTCTCGAACCGGGATCAGGTCAAACGGCGCATTGCGCCCAAGGCACTAGCCCGCTTCAAGGAACGAATCCGGGAACTGACCCAGCGCGCACGAGGGATCAGCATTGAGCAGTTGATGGAGCGGCTGACACGCTACCTTACAGGGTGGCGCGGCTACTTCGGCTTCTGTGAGACGCCCAGCA
>NZ_JBYSWU010000136.1:0-993 GCF_058781505.1 Paraburkholderia sp. FW306-2-2C-D06C
CCTGCAATTCAACGACCCGCTGCGCGTTTGCATGAGCCGACGCCGCATGCGCGCGCACCAGCGCCTTCAGCGCATCAATGTCGTCGGGCAGGTCGGTATCGGTCAGATCCATTGCGACAGTTTACGACCATCTGCTGCACGCGGATCATCGGGTAACAGACGTTTACAAAGCGCTGCGCGGGCGTGCCACATCGACCGGCTGTCGCCAGTCAAACCCTTCGAGCAGCAATGCAAGTTGGGCGGTCGTCAGGGCCACGACGCCGGCGTCGGCACGGGGCCATGCAAAACGCCCCTTCTCAAGACGCTTTGCAAGTAAACATAGGCCGCCATCGCTCCAGTAGAGACACTTCAGCAGATCGCCACGCTTGCCGCGGAACACAAATATATGCCCCGAATACGGCTCCTTCTCGAGTACGGTCTGAACCTTCGCAGATAGCGAGTTGAACCCGGAGCGCATGTCGGTCACGCCAGCTGCAATCCAGATGCGGGTATTCTGTGGAAGTGCAATCACTTCAGGCAATCCCGAAGAAACTGCTCGGCGCGATCCATTGAAAGACCGGAGATGCGAACGCGCCGCTTACCGATCTCGATTTCGATCTCGCAACCTGGTGGCGTCGCAGCTACCGCCGGCATTTGCTGATCTTGCGATGATGCGTGGCTCCCGGCATCTTCCCCGGGAAGATCAACTACATCGACAGGCAACAGCGCCAGCGACGGCTCCGATGTTGCCAGCCGCGCTGCCAGTGAACTTCGCCGCCACTGCGAAACCATATTGGCATTTAAACCATGCGTGAGAGCTACCTCGGCAATTGAGCGACTCGGATCGTTCGCTTCAGCGACTACCGTTTCCCGGAACTCCCTCGTGTAGTTCTTCGATCCCGGTCGCCGTCCTCGTGCCATTTGCTTCATCGATCTGATCCCCATCACATCTGATGGGAATCAGATTGCCCCAGTCCCGCCATTACGAACAGACGGTACAGATCGAGTGCTTAC
>NZ_JBYSWU010000137.1:0-978 GCF_058781505.1 Paraburkholderia sp. FW306-2-2C-D06C
TCCCCATCACATCTGATGGGAATCAGATTGCCCCAGTCCCGCCATTACGAACAGACGGTACAGATCGAGTGCTTACCATTGAGCTGCGCAAATCGCCGTTGCAACTGTTCGATTTCATTGCACCCGAATACCTCGGCGGCCGTGTCGGCCGCACCGAACCCACCGGTATTGCTCGGCACCACGCCGATAAGCTGCGGCGGTACGCGATGCGCGGCGAGCAAGTCGTCGCGCGTCACATTCTTGATGTTGAAAAACTCGTCTTTCGCCGTGACCTCGGAAACCGGGATTAGCTGGATACCCTCTTTTTTCCCGTTCGGCGCATACATGAACAGATTGCGGAAATTGCCCGATCCTTTGCTGTTTTTCAGGGCTTCGCGCAATGCGTCGACGTCTTCCTGTTTCTGAGCTGCGTCTGTCATATACAGGATGAAACCGGCATGCGAGCCGTTTTCATAGTAGCGACGACGAAACAGCGTCGCGGACTCGTTCAACCATGCCGCGTGTAGCGCGCCGAGATATTCGGGCAGGCCATACACTTCCTGATTAATGTCCGGTTCCATCAAGTGATGCATCGTACCGGGCGCGAATTCATGCGTTTTCTCGACGCCGTTGATCTGAAAGAAGCGCTGCAAGTCGGTCGCACGGCGCATGTATTTCGTCGGCGCACGTTTGAGCGCGAGCTTACCGCCGAGCCGGTTCGTTTGTTTCTCAAGGTGGCCGTTACCGAACACCATGAAGTCGAGCGCCCACTTGTCGAATTCCTCGCGCGTGAGCAACCTGTGTGGGATGAACGTGGACGACAACGTGACATGATTGGTCGACGCAAAACGCATTCATTCCTCCCCGCGCGAGTCTATGAGAAGCACGGATCATGGTGGCTCGTCGACAAGGATCGGAAATGGCGGAGGTGTCAGGAATTTTGTGTGCTGAGGTCGGTTAAAAATCTCAGCTGATGGCGGCGGTGAACCGCTCGCCGAA
>NZ_JBYSWU010000138.1:0-900 GCF_058781505.1 Paraburkholderia sp. FW306-2-2C-D06C
GCCAAAGAACTTCGCGCCATCATTACGATCACCGCTGCAAATGTCAGTATCGCTAGGTCCCGCGCAGTGGCTTTCATGATGCCCGTTCTCCTTTCCCAAACTCCGCTTGGGACAAATCGTAGGTCAGATAACGGCGTTTGGTTGTGGGCGACCGCACGATCAGTCTGTGCTGTCTCATGAATGGTAAAAAGATGGTTTGGGTGTAGCGATGCATAGGGTCTGAACTCGTTCAGGCCCGCCCTCAGACATGGAGCAGTCTGCTGAAATACTACGCTACGTCTGTCACGGGTTGACACGAATCCAACCCATCGGGCAACAGGCGGCCAGAAGGCGACATTCCACGTAGACCCAAATTCGTCGACAATCCGACGAATTTGACGGAAATGCTGCTGCATGCAGTTAAGGGATTATTTTATTGAAGCACTCCTGCGGGATCGAACAGTTTAACCAAAATCCTTAGAATGACGAGTGACCCAAAAATAATAAGTAACATCCAGAGCAGAGGAAATATGATGGTCTTCCGCCTGCCTCCTGCACCATCGAACATAATAAAATGACTAACGTTGGGATATCGCTTCACGCGAAATGGGAGTGTCAGCGTCGCCAAAATGGCGAGTAATAAGCGAATATTTCCCCATCCTGAGGACCATGGTGGAATATTCCGCGAATCGCCGAATGCGTGAAAATAAAAAAACACCAGCAAGCACAGTATTAGAAATGCATCCAATCCATACCCGGCTATTCTTTTCATTATTGCCCTCGCGTTATTGTTCCTTCGCAGATTCCCCGTGACGCTTTACGGGGGCCGGCTTGTCGTGTGTGCACCTATCCGTCATCGGAGGTGCCCGGAGATTCTATCGCCGGGTTGGTGCATCCATTAATAGGTGGAACCCGAAGACG
>NZ_JBYSWU010000139.1:0-891 GCF_058781505.1 Paraburkholderia sp. FW306-2-2C-D06C
CCAGCTCAGCTCCCGCGTGATCGAGATCGAACATCTGAAGCTGATGCTCGCCAAACTGCGCCGCATGCAGTTCGGTCGCAAGTCCGAGAAACTCGAGCGTCAGATCGAACAGCTTGAGCTGCGACTTGAGGACCTGCAGGCCGACGAAGGTGCAGCTGCCCAGGCTGACGCAAAGAAGGCGCAGCAACGTCGCGAGAGTGCCTGTCGCAAACCGCTGCCTGATCACCTTGAACGTGAAGAGCGGGTGCATCTGCCCACTGAGGAGCACTGCCCGGGTTGCGGTGGCACGCTTAAACCACTGGGCGAAGACGTATCCGAGCAGCTCGAATACGTGCGCGCACACTTCCGCGTCATCCGTCATCGTCGTCCCAAATTCGCCTGTTCGTGCTGCGACTGTATCGTGCAGGCCGCAGCGCCGAGCCGGCCTATCGATCGTGGCCTGCCGGGTCCGGCTTTGCTCGCCCACATCACAACATCGAAGTTCGCATACCACATCCCGTTCTATCGCCAGTCCGTCATGTACGCGCGCGATGGCGTCGAGATCGAACCGGGCACCATGGGCCACTGGCTGGGCAGTCTGACATGGCTGCTCAACCCTCTGGTCGACGCGGTGCGCCGCCACGCGCTTGGTGGCACCAAGGTTCACGCCGACGACACGCCGCTGCCGGTGCTCGCGCCGGGCAATGGCAGAACGAAGACCGGACGGCTCTGGGTGTATGTGCGCGATGATCGGCCCAGTGGTTCGGACGAAGCGCCGGCGGTCTGGTTTGCCTATACACCGGATCGTCGCGGCGAGCATCCACAGCGCCATCTTGCCAACTTCGCTGGCGTGCTACAGGCAGATGCGTTCGCCGGCTATGCGGAGCTGTATCTGGGCGGTCAGATTCAGGA
>NZ_JBYSWU010000013.1:0-163815 GCF_058781505.1 Paraburkholderia sp. FW306-2-2C-D06C
GGCCGGCAAAGAAAAGTAGGTGCTCCCCCGCACAGGGGGAAAGCTAATAAACCAATATCAAATCAAGGAAAGGCCAAAGAAGCCAGAACAGCGAAAGGCACTGCCGTAGGAAAAAACACAACCAGAAAGCGCCGCACAGGCAAAAAAGCCAAGACCAACGCCATACGCAAACAGCCATAAGAAGCGCCGCGCAGGCAAAAAAAGAAAATCAATCGTAACTAACAATCACCGTCACCCGCGTCTCCTTGACCACCACCGCCCTCTGCTTCGCAGATAGCGACAACGACAACACCCCCCCATCGCGGCCCACGCGATAATGCCCATCCCGCGCAGCGGCAAAAACACGCCCGGAGCCGTCGACAAACCGCGTAGCAACCGCATCATCACGCGCCGTCGCGCCGCCGTTCACCTGCAAGGCAACCTCAGCACCCGACGCCACCCCCGACGGTGCATTGAAAGTCACCGTCCCCGCTGAAGAAGCCACCCGCGCGAGCTGCGCGCCAGTCGCCCCGACACTCGCCCCCGCAGCCGACGCCGCCGAAATCTCGAACTGCGGCGCCACAATCGCTCCGGAGAAAGTGATCGTCCCGCCACTTGAACCCGTCGCCATAGTCGGCGCAGCAGACATTGTCGCCATCACGGCCACCACGGTCAGCGCTCCGAATCGCCCTGTTCTCGTTTTCATCAGCACCTCTCCTTACGCCGTCTCAAATCGCATCGCGCTGTCAATGCGCCGCCAGCGCCCCAAGGGTCGCCCAGCGCCACCGGACAGCGACCTCTCGCCTACCAACGGGATAACGGCACGGGCCGCAACGCCCTTGAACCCATCGCAGCGAAAAACCCTCCGCCGCGCCACCCGCGCCCGGCATCGAATAAAGAGGCGTCCCGCCCGTGCTAACATTCACCTTTCGATCGCGCCGTTTTCGCCTACATCCGGCGCTCATCCGAACCTCCCTCTTTATCTGCCGGCTATTCCGATGCGTTTTCCGATCTACCGTGCCTTCACCCGCTTGCGCCCCCGCCGCGCAACCGGTTGCGCACGCGCGAACGTATCGCCGCAGCGCGCCGGCCAGCCGACCCGAACGCTCCCGCTTCTCGCCGCCCGGCGCCCGATCTGAACGCTGCGCCCCTTCGCCGGAGCCACGTCGCCGGGCTCCGGGCCGATCTCATCCGCACGCTGTCCCCTTACATGCAGATCGAATTGGAGAACCCGTCATGAAAAAGACCAAAACCTGTTACCTGACCGAACTCGACGTCGCCCGTCTTGAAAAGCACGCCGCCGCACCCGGCGCCGACGCCAGGTTGCACGACATGCTCGGCGACGTGCTGGAACGCGCCGTCATCGTCGAGTCACGCGACATTCCGGCGAACGTCGTCACGATGAATTCGCAAGCCACGCTAGTCGACGAAACCAGCGGCGAGCACATGACCTGGACGGTCGTCTACCCGCCCGACGCGGACTTCGCGCATGGCCGCCTGAACGTGTTTTCACCGGCCGGCCTCGCCTTGCTCGGCGCCAAACGCGGCGATCGCATCCGCTTCACGCCGCCAAGCGGCACGGAAAAAGTGCTGAAGCTCGAAAAGATTCTGTTTCAGCCCGAAGCCGCCGACGATTTCACACGGTAAATCAATCAACCCGCGTCAACCAACCCGCGCGAACCCGAACGCGCTTTAGCGGCGCGCCGCTCTGTTGCACCGCATCATGTCTGACGACCCAATCAACTTAAGAATAGTGCACGGCTGAGCGGCGTTATATCCGCCATCCAAAATTTCTAGACGGGTTGCCAAGCAGCGTCCGGCCGGTGTATTGTGTGCGCTGCTAACGCGGGGGTCCTGCGTCGCACGGAGGTTGGAGGTCCGTGCTGCGTGGGTGAGAAATACCCTTTGAACCTGATCTGGATAATGCCAGCGCAGGGAAGCGTACGGAGTTCGCACCCAAGTCTACTGTTTCATCTCTCGCGAATTCCGACGACATTCATCTCGTCTCCTGCTTAGCGGCCCCACATTGTTTTGTATGGGACCAGAGTAAGACGCTAAAGCACCAACTCTGGTCGACCGCAACGAATTGCATGGGACCAGAGTAAGACGCTAAAGCGTCAACTCTGGTCGACCGCAACGAATTGCATGGGACCAGAGTAAGACGCTAAAGCGTCAACTCTGGTCGACACAGGAGATATGCATGAACGCCAATCCGAAGTTCCTTTCCGCCGACGCCCACGTCGATGCCGCCGCTGTCGCCCCGCTGCCAAATTCCCGCAAGGTCTACGTGACCGGCTCGCGACTCGATATCCGCGTGCCGATGCGCGAAATCTCCCAGGCCGATACGCCGGATAGCTTCGGCGGCGAGCAGAATCCGCCGGTCTTCGTCTACGACACGTCGGGCCCCTACTCGGATCCGGACGCGAAGATCGACATCCGCGCGGGTCTGCCGGCGCTGCGTCAGCGCTGGATCGAAGAACGCGGCGACACTGAAGCCCTCGATGGCCTCACGAGCCAGTACGGCCGCGAACGCGCCGCCGATCCGGCCACCGCCGAACTGCGCTTCCAGGGCTTGCACCGCACGCCGCGCCGCGCCGTCGCCGGCAAGAACGTCTCGCAGATGCACCACGCGAGGAAAGGCATCATCACGCCGGAAATGGAATACATCGCGATTCGCGAGAATCAGCAGCGCGCCGCGTATCTGGAAAGCCTGCGTACGAGCGGTCCGAACGGCGAAAAACTCGCGGCGATGATGGGCCGTCAGCATCCGGGCCAGGCGTTCGGCGCAAGCGCGTTCGGTCCGAACGGCCTCACGGAAATCACGCCGGAATTCGTGCGTGAAGAAGTGGCCCGCGGCCGCGCGATCATCCCGAACAACATCAACCACCCGGAAAGCGAGCCGATGATCATCGGCCGCAACTTCCTCGTGAAGGTGAATGCGAACATCGGCAACTCGGCGGTGACGTCGTCGATCGGCGAAGAAGTCGACAAGATGACGTGGGCGATCCGCTGGGGCGGCGACACGGTGATGGATCTGTCCACCGGCAAGCACATCCACGAAACGCGCGAGTGGATCATCCGCAATTCACCGGTGCCGATCGGCACGGTGCCGATCTATCAGGCGCTGGAAAAGGTCAACGGCAAGGCGGAAGACCTGACGTGGGAAATCTTCCGCGACACGCTGATCGAACAGGCCGAACAAGGCGTCGACTACTTCACGATCCACGCGGGCGTGCGTCTGCAATACGTGCCGCTGACCGCGAAGCGCATGACCGGCATCGTCTCGCGCGGCGGCTCGATCATGGCGAAGTGGTGTCTCGCGCATCACAAGGAAAGCTTCCTGTACGAGCACTTCGAAGACATCTGCGAAATCATGAAGGCGTATGACGTGGCCTTTTCGCTGGGCGACGGCCTGCGTCCCGGCTCGATCTACGATGCGAACGATGAAGCGCAACTCGGCGAGTTGAAGACGCTCGGCGAACTCACGCAGATCGCATGGAAGCACGACGTGCAGACGATGATCGAAGGCCCGGGCCACGTGCCGATGCAACTGATCAAGGAAAACATGGACCTGCAGCTGGAATGGTGCGACGAAGCGCCGTTCTATACGCTGGGACCGCTGACCACCGATATCGCCCCCGGTTACGACCACATCACGTCGGGCATTGGCGCGGCGATGATCGGCTGGTTCGGCACGGCCATGCTCTGCTACGTCACGCCGAAGGAGCACCTCGGCTTGCCGAACAAGGACGACGTGAAGACCGGCATCATCACCTACAAGCTCGCCGCGCATGCGGCCGACCTGGCGAAGGGCCATCCGGGCGCGCAGGTGCGTGACAATGCGCTCTCGAAGGCGCGTTTCGAATTCCGTTGGGAAGACCAGTTCAACCTCGGTCTCGATCCGGACAAGGCACGCGAATTCCACGACGAAACGCTGCCGAAGGATTCGGCCAAGGTCGCGCACTTCTGTTCGATGTGCGGCCCGCACTTCTGCTCGATGAAGATCACCCAGGACGTGCGCGAATTCGCAGCGCAACAAGGCGTCTCCGACGACGAAGCGCTGAAGAAAGGCATGGAAGTGAAGTCGATCGAGTTCATGAAGAAAGGCGCCGAGATTTATCAGCGGCAGTAAGGTTCGTAGGGCGGGCGCGTTTTGCGCGCCCGCTGCCGGGCCGCCTGAACTACCTGATCTGGAACTACTGCGTTGCAGCGTCGAAGCCCGCCACTGGCGGGCTTTTGCGTTTCTGCAGCGTTTCTGCGCGAGCGGGCACGCCGCATGCTGCTCCATCGGAAACATTTGATTACGAAACCGACAGTCCGCTGACAAGCGCACACATCTGGATACCGGCTGCGGCGATAAGATCAAATAAACGGACGGCGCAAGCGTGTCCTGTTCCGAATAACCACTGACCACTGGAGTAGGCATCATGAAATCGATCCGACAAATCGGTACGTTCGCGGCGATCGTCGCTGTCGTGGCGAGTCTTTCGGCGTGTGACGGCATGACTACGCGGCAACGCGATACCGCAATCGGCGCGGGTGTCGGCGGCGTGGCGGGTGCCGCGATCGGCGGCAATGCGCTATCGACTCTCGGCGGCGCAGCAGCCGGCGGCATTATCGGCAATCAGGTCGGCAAGTAAACGACTCGAAGCGAGCGACTCAAAGCGAGCCGCGCCCATAGCTGCGGCTCGCGAATGACTGAGGCGGCGGCACTTCACGTGCCGCGGCATGATGGCCCGCCGTTTCGGGCACGCTGTGCAATGACGTGAAATAAGCCGTTACGGTTTTGCAATCCTGCGCGGGCGACCGCGGCGTAAGCTCATGGCATGACACCCGGATGAGGGCGTCCGATGCAAACAGGAGCGCGTCATGAAGTCCCGCGTCATCAATACCCTCAGCGCGATGAGCCAGCGGCTCCCCCGCGGCGTACCGCGCATTTCACAAACAGGAATTGCGCTGACCGGCGCGCTTTCCATTCTCACGCTGTCTGGGTGCTATTACCCATACGGCTACTATCCGGACTATTACCCGTACTACGCTACCGTGCCAGCCGATGCGGCTCAGCGCGAAGTACCGGTTGGACCCGACGGTTCGACCGCACAACAACAGGCTCAATCTGCACAGCAGGCGCAAGCCGATTCGCAGTACGCGCCGCCGGCCTACGTGGTCGCCCAACCGCCACCCGTCTACGTCGCGCCGATCTACCCCGCCTACTATCCGCCGCCCGTGTATCCGGCTTACTACGGCTATCCCGGCTGGTATGGACCGTCCCTGTCGATCGGCTTCGGCTATTGGTGGGGTGGCCACGGGGGCGGCCACGGCCGCCATCACTGAAGCGCGCTTCGCCGGTAGTTTCCCTTCTTGACGCGCCGCGCCCGGGCTCTATGCTTGGGATTGCCACACGCAGTACCCGTTTAAATAAGCGCCCCGGCGCATTTCACACGCGCCGCCGACGCCCATCCGTCACACCAGAGCGACGCGCCCGGTAGTGCGTAGTCCCGCGTCGAGTTCGAATAACAACGAAGGAGACGCGATGTTTCACCAACTACTCACGCCCGTCGGCAATTCGCTACTGCCGTCGTTCCTCGTCGCCGCATTGCCGATCATCGTCGTGCTGCTGTTGCTAGGCTGGGCCCGCCGGCCGGCGTGGCAGGCATCGCTCGCCGGCCTGATCGTCGGCTTGATTGTGGCGATTTTCGTCTGGCAGTTCCCAGTCAAGCTCGCGGTCGATTCGGTGGTGGCGGGCGCGGTGTTCGCCTGCTGGCCGGTCATGTGGATCGTGTTCGCGGCGATCCTGCTCTACAACATCGCGCAGCGCTCGGGCCGCTTCGCGGCGTTCCGCATGTGGATGATCGACAACCTGCCGAACGACCGGCGCGTCGTGCTGGTGGTGGTCGGCTTTTCGTTCGGCGCGCTGCTCGAAGGCATCTCCGGCTTCGGCACGCCGGTCGCGATCACCAGTTCGCTGCTGATCCTGCTCGGTTTTCCGACGCTCGAGGCGCTCACCTTCACGCTGATCTTCAACACGGCGCCGGTCGCGTTCGGCGCGCTGGGGGTGCCGATCACGGTGCTCGGCGCGGTCACGCACCTGCCGGCCGACTCGCTCGCCAAGATGGTCGGCCGCCAGCTGCCGTTCTTCGCGCTCCTGCTGCCGTTCTACGTGATCGGCATGTATGCGGGCTTTCGCAACATGCTGCGCGTGTGGCCGGTGCTGCTGGTGTCGGGCGCGAGCTTCGCGCTGACGCAATTCGTCGCGTCGAACTACGTGAACTACAGCCTGACCGACGTGTTGTCGTCGCTGGTGTCGCTGATCGTGACGATCGCGTTCCTGCGCCTCTGGAAACCCGTCGCCGATCCGCAATTCGCCGTCAACATCGACCGCGTCGGCGAGGTGCGCGGCAAGATCGGCGGCGGCCAGGGCTGGTATCCGTGGATCATCGTGTCGGTGGTGGTGATCGTCTGGACCATCGCGAAGGTCTTTCTGATCGGCGACGTCAAGGTGCCGTGGCCGGGACTCGACAAGGCCGTCTTCATCACGCTGTACAACACGCCGTACAGCGCAGTGTGGGACTTCCAGCCGCTTGGCACCGGCACGGCGATTCTAGTGGCCGCCATCATCACGTCGTTCGTGGTGGGACTCGGCGCGCGCGAATTCGGCGCGGCGATCGTCGACACCTGGGTCCAGACGCGCATCGCCATCCTGACGGTGGCGACCATCGTGGGGCTTGCGTATCTGATGAACTACTCGGGCCTCAACTACACGCTCGGCCTGGGCGTCGCGTCGGTCGGACCGTTCTTTCCGCTGGTGTCAGCCTTCCTCGGCTGGGTCGCGGTGTTCCTGTCCGGCAGCGATACGTCGGGCAACGCACTGTTCGGCAATCTGCAGGTGGTAGCCGCCAACCAGCTGAACCTCAACCCGATCCTGATGGCGGCGACCAACTCGTCCGGCGGCGTAATGGGCAAAATGATCTCGCCGCAAAACATCTCGACAGGCGTAGCGACCACCGACCTCAAGGGCAAAGAAGGCGTCGTGTTCGCGAAGACCTTCAAGCATTCGATTCTGTTGACGGTGATACTCGGCGTGCTCGTCTGGCTGCAACAAAACGTCTTGCAAGGGATGATTCCGCACTGAATGCGGAGCGGGTTTATCGGCGGGCGCGCAATTCGGACGGTGCGCCCGTCTGGTGTTGGGCGCCATGTCTGCCCCGCTCACGGAGGCTTGCGCAACTGCTGCGCTGCCGCAATAAAATTCACGTGCGCCCACCGCCTGCCCCATCGCACCGGCTTCGCCGGCTGCATCGCGCCATTTTCATCGCAATTTTTCTCACATCAGCGTGAGAATTACTCGTTTTGCGAGCGCACCGGCAGCGCTTACGATCACGCTATCAGACGCCTCTCCTCTCCCGGATCTTGCCATTTCATTCCAGCCTGAAACGTTTCGGGCGATTGCGCTGCTACGATGCGCTGGCGTCCCGACTCAACCGCGCGCGGCGCCACCACAATGAATGCTAAAAACCTGTTGCAGTTGCTGATCCTTGCCGCCCTATGGGGCGCGTCGTTTCTGTTTATCCGCGTCGGCGTGACCGACTTCGGCGTCGCGCCGCTGATGGCGCTGCGTGTCGGCATCGGCGCGGCCTTCCTTGCGATCGTGCTGATCGCGCGACGGCCGCTGCGCCAGTCGGCCGCGACGCTGCGCACGCGGGCCTTTCCGCTGCTGGTGGTCGGCATCCTGAATTCGGCGGCGCCCTTCTGTCTCTTCGCCTATGCGGAGTTGACGCTGTCGGCCGGCGTCACCTCGGTGATCAATGCAACCACGCCGCTGTGGGGCGCGCTCGTCGGCTTCTTATGGCTGCGCGATCGCCTGAGCGCGCTGCGCACGCTAGGTCTCGTGATCGGCTTTCTCGGCGTATTGATGCTGGTGTGGGATCAGATTGCCGCGCCGAACGGCTCGGCCGCCACGCCGCTGACAACCGCGCTCGCGGCCGGCGCCGCGCTCGGCGCCACGCTGCTGTATGGCATCGCCGCCAATTACACGAAACGGCACCTGACCGGCGTCGACGCATTGACCGTCGCGACCGGCACGATGACCGGCGCCACCATCGTTTTGCTGCCGCTCGCCGTGATCTACTGGCCGGCCACGCCGATCTCGCTGCATGCGTGGGGCGCCGTGATCGCGCTGGGTGTCGCGTGCACCGGCGTCGCGTATATGCTGTTCTTCCATCTGATCGCGGTGGCCGGGCCGGCGCGTGCAATCACAGTGACCTTCGTGATTCCGATCTTCGGCATTCTGTGGGGCGCGCTGTTTCTCGGCGAAAGCGTGTCGCCCGGCATGCTGGAAGGCTGCGGCGTGATCCTGGTCGGCACCGCGCTCGCCACCGGGGTGATCAAACGGCTGCCGTGGCTCGGAACGCGCCGCGCCGACACCTGAACTCCGCTTGGGCGATGTCCTCGACATCGCCACCTCACACGCAGCAGCTGCGAGGCCTTGCTTCAAGCGCCAGAACCGCCTTTAAACCGCCTTGATTCAAGGCACCGGCCATTTCGTACGCTGCGACGTATGCCGCATCCGCAGGCCGGTCGGCCGCCACGGTTCCCACAGCGCCAAAGCGGCTCCGCACACGAGCGCGAGGACGAGCCAGCTCGCAGCCCAGATCCAGTAAGGGATCACGTCGAACATGGCCAACTCCCGCAGGTATCCGCGTTGATTTCGCGTTGGTATCCGGTTGGTACCGGTGTTCCTGCGCGGAAGCAAAACGCGTGCGCAGCAACGAACACCGCCGTGCTCAATAGCGAGAAATAGCGAGAGGCATAAAAAAAACCCGCCCGATTTGCATTCCGGGCGGGTTTTCAGACTGCGTTTCTGCGTACTACGACTTCATTCAGCGCAGCTGGTCGACCATCAGACTCATGATCTGCCTGGCCGGCGCGCTCTGGTCGATCTGGCCGTTTTCGTCGACCACGGCCACACGCGTCTGGTCCGGCGTCACCGCGCGCACGTTCACGCGATACTGCTTGGCGACCTTTTCTTTCTTGCCGTGAAATACCTGGCTCCAGAAGCCCTGCTCGGCCGAGCTCATATCCTTCGGATCGACGTAGCGCACGAAGTACAGCCCCCGGTTGAGGTCGCGATCGTCGACGGTGAAGTTGCTGCGATCGAGCGCAAGGCCCACGCGCAGCCACGCACGGTCATACGGCTCGCCGAGCGTCAATTCGGTGGAGGAGAACTGCGCCGCGGTATTCGCCGAGTCTGCGTCCGGCAACGGCTGCTGCGCCGACAGCGCGACGTTTTGAGCCGCGGTGGCCGCAGCCGCCGACTTAGCCCCCGCCGTGGCCGCATTCGGCGCGGTTTGCGCGCCGGCCGGCGACAGCTCGCCGCTTCGCGTATCGCCCGACCCGGTGCGCGAATCGGCGAGCGCCAGCGCCGCCATCAGGCGCTTCAAATATTCCTGTTCGAGGCCGGGATCGTTCGGCTTCGGTTCCCACTTGCTCGAATCGTTGTTCGGGCCGGTGAGCGCTTCGCGCAAGCCTTTCTGGCTGATGAACACGTAAGTGCCGCCGTTCGGCGCCGCTTCGAGACGCGTACGGTATTTGTTACGCTCCGAGCTCACGTAGCTGTTGCCCATCGCCTTCGACAGCGTGCTGCGGATCAGGCCGTCGTTGATCTGCGCGTGAGTTTCGTTCCAGTCGGTTTCCATCACGCCCTTGTCGCGCTGGTCGACCACCAGCAGGAAGCCCTGTTCCTGCCAGAAGCGGCGGATCTGCGCCCACGCCTGGTCGGGCGCCTTGTTGTCGATCACCAGCCAGCTTTCGGTGCCGTCACGCTGGATATGCATGCCAGTGACGGGCGGCACGACGGTTACGCTGTTGGCGACCGGCGCTTGCGCCTGCACCTGCTTGAGCGTGGACAACGAGGTTTCGCCGCCTTGCGGGGGCAACGAACGCTGATCGGACGTCTCATCGATCATGTTCGGCGGTACGGCGAGTGACACCTGCTTCGATTTCGAGTCGCTCTTGTAGTCGATTTTGGTCGGCGACGACGTGCCGCAGCCGGCGACCAGCCCGCCTGCCATCAGCATTACTGCAAACCGCTTGGTAAGACGAAGATCAGTCATGTTCGGGGAATCCTTCCGCTACGCCACGGCAAGTTTCCGTGGATCAACCCAACATTTTACCGATCCCGGCGACACATGTGCAAAAAGAGGGGTTTGCCCGCGAATTGGATACTGTGCGACTAGCGAAATGCACGCGCTAATGGCTTGCCGGCAAGCCGCCAGACCGCCCGGGCCGGTGACCTCGCCGGTACCCCGGAACGGCCGGCGCCGGGCGTTGCCGGGTGGTTCGTTTGCTGCTCTTCTGCTGCCATCTCTGCCATCTCTGCCATCCCTGCCATCCCTGCCATCCCTGCCATCTCTGCTATCTCCTCCTCCGCCTCCTCTCCTGCTTCATCAAGCAGCGAAATTTAACAGTTCACAACACTTCCCGCTTGACTGTCAGGCATCCCCTACAAATTCGTCAGATCATTGTTTTGAAAGACTTTTCCCGTCCTCTCGGCGCATCTATTTTGAGATTACGGAAAACGGTGCCTGTCCCGTCCTACAAAGGTCAAGAATCCTCAGTGCTATCTTGAATTGGCCATCCTGATAAAAATCCGCGGACCACCTGCGGAGCACAAAGCCATGCCAAATCCTTTTTTCCGGCCCACCGTCACCGCCTCGACGCTGCTGCTTGTTCTGCTACTCGGCGGAGCCGATGCGCGCGCCGAACTGGGCGGCACGATGCCCGGCCAGGCAGATCCAGCGGCTGCATGGAGCGCGCCGCAAACCCTGCTGAACGGCGCGCTGCGCATGCGCACGCTGACCGATACGGGCAATACCACGGTCACCGAATACGCGTCGAGCACTGGCCAGATCGTCGCTTACACCTGGCAGGGTCCGACCATGCCCGATCTGCGCGCGCTACTGGGAAAGTACGCCGACTCCTACCGCGCGGGCGCCGCCTTGACGGCGGGCGGCAACCTGCACACCTCGCGGGTGGTCCGTCCGGACGTGATCGTTGAATCCGGCGGGCCGATGCGCGGCTATGCCGGACGCGCGTGGCTGCCGGCAGCCCTGCCGGCCGGCGTCACACCCGACGACTTCCGCTGACCAGCAAACTCGACAGAGAGACGCCAGAAAGAGACGTCACGAGGATGCCATGAAGACCTCCGTTCATCTCCACGCCTTGCCCCTGATTTGCGCCGCACTAGCGGGTTGCGGCGGCGGTGGCAGCACCCAGGCCGCCTCGACCGCGGCCAACCCGGCCAACCCTGCCAGCGCCGCGAGCGCACCGGCTGCCGCGGATCCTGCCTCGCCTGGATCCGGAACAGCCGTAGCCGGCCCATCCATCTCCGTGCCGCAGTCGACCACACCCAACGTCCAGCCGATCACGGTCAGCGCCGCGCCGGGCCTGACGCGCAATATGCTGACGACCAGCGTCACCGTCTGCCAGCCCGGCACCGGCAATTGCGCGACGATCGACAACATTCAGGTCGATACCGGCTCGCACGGCTTGCGGATCCTCGCGTCGGCGCTGCCGGCCAGCGTGCAGCTCGCCGCTGTCGCGTCGGGCAGCGGCATCGTCGGCGAGTGCGCTGTGTTCGGCGGCGGTTACGCGTGGGGCTCGGTGCGCAGTGCTGATGTCCGCATGGCGGGTCAGCTGGCCGCCTCGATCCCGATCCAGCTGATCGCCGACTCCGCGCTGCCGAGCGTGCCGACTGACTGCGCAGGCTCAGGACCGGCGATGCTGACGACGAACAGCCTGCGCGCCAACGGCATTCTCGGCGTCGGCCTGTTCGCGGCCGACTGCGGCAGCGGCTGCGTCGATGCGGCGTTGCCGCGCTGGTACTACCGCTGCGACGCCGGCGGCGCCTGTATCGCCAGCACGCAAGCCCTTGCGCAGCAAGTCGCCAATCCGGTCAGCCGCTTCGCGCTGGACAACAACGGCGTCATCATCGACCTGCCGGCGATCGCCGACAGCGGCGCGGCCAGCGTGTCGGGTTCGATGATCTTCGGCATCGGCACCCAGGCGAACAACACGCTCGGCGGCGCAACCGTCGTCAAGGCGAATCCGCAGACGGGCTATGTGCGCACCGCCAGCGCCGGCCAGACTTATTCACAAAGCTATGTCGACAGCGGCTCGAACGGGCTGTTTTTCGCCAGCACCCAGTTTCCGCAATGCGGCTACTGGTACTGCCCGAGTTCGACGCAAACAGCGAGCGCCGCGATGATGGGCACCGACGGCGCGTCGAGCACGGTGTCGTTTGCGGTCGGCAATTCGCGCGCGCTGTTCGCTTCGTCGAATGACGCGTTCAACGATCTGGCCGGGATTGCCAGCAACAGCTTCGGCTGGGGCCTGCCGTTCTTTTTCGGACGGCGCGTCTACACGGCGATCGCGGCGCGCGTCACGTCGGCCGGGCCTGGTCCCTTTTACGCGTTCTGAGCTCAGGACGACGGACATGCGGAATTCGCCGGCGCAGAAAATTCTCAAAATCGTTGCGCTGACAAATTTGACGCATAGCGGCTGCGATAATCGGCGATTCCGGCTAACTTCTTCTCGATTTAGTTAGCCATGCATATCTTAAAATATTCAAACGATGGAATTCACCTTTGCGCTCGACCGCTTCGAGCAACTCGTCTATACGCAACAGTATGCACAGGCCTCGGCCCAGCTGATCGCCGGGCTGGCGCTTCTTCAGGGTAAGCGCGGCGAGCTGGACGGCAGCTTCAGCGCTTCAGGCATGATCGACCTGCTTCCCCACGAGCAACGCAAGCGCTTCTGCACGCGTCTCGCGAGCGCGGTTTCCACGTTGTTCGCCGACCCGGATTTCCAGCCGTCTGCCGAGTGCGTCAGATTGCTTCTCACGCTGCATGAATGGATGGGCCTGCTGTTCTCCACCACAGCGTTCGGCAACACCGACCATGTCGCCTGCCATCTGAATCCCCGTGGTCAGGCGGACACACAGTTTCTGCCCGGGGACAGCTTTATCGAGAAGCTGTGCGTGCTCTATTCGACCGAATCCGAACTGGAACTCGACTTCGCCGCGCTCTGGGCGTACGACAAAACCATTGCCGCCTGCCTCGCCCTCGTCTTGCTGGCGCCGGTCTTCAAGGGTTCGGCGAGCGCGCACGGCAAGCGCGAAGCACTACTGGAATGGCTGCCGGGCAAGCTGCAACAAATCGACGACCTCGACGCCCTGCCAACCGCCTTGCTGCACAACGCATACATGTTCTGCAGCTACGCCGACACGCCGCAGCGGCATGCGATCAAACGGGACATCAATGTGCTGGTGCGCCGCAAGCTGACGCAACTGGGCCTGACCGACCTGCCCGCGCCGAAGCAGACGCCTGCCGGGGCGCGCGCGCGGCGCGGCAAGAAGCCGCTGATGGTCGTCGTGCTGGAGTGGTTCAGCGGCGCGCACTCGATCTATCGCACGCACTCGCGCACGCTCGAAGCGGCGCGCGAGCATTTCGAGGTGGTGGGCTTCGGCTTCGGCTATGCGCTCGACGACGCCGGGCGGGCGGTCTTCGACCGCTTCATCGAGCTCGAGCAGCCGGACTATGTCGGCGAATGCCTGAAAACGATTCGCGACTTTGCCGAGGCCGAACAGCCGGACGTGCTGTATATGCCCAGCGTCGGGATGTTCGTGCTGACGGTGTTCATGTCGAACCTGCGCGTTGCACCGTTGCAGATCGCGGGGCTCGGCCACCCCGCCACCACGCACTCCGACAAGATCGACTACATCAGCGTGGAGGAAGACTATGTCGGCGATCCCGCCTGCTTCAGCGAACGCCTGATGAAACTGCCGAAGGACGGCCAGCCATATCGGGCATCGCTTGCGCTGCCCGATATCGTCGCGCGGACGCCGGCGCGGCGCGACACGCTCCAGGTGATCGTGACCGCCAGCGCGATGAAGCTCACCCCCGGCTTTCTCGATGCTTGCCGCGAGATCGGCACGCGCGCCGCAACGTCCATCGAGTTTCACTTCATGACCGGCGTGCCCTCCGGTCTGCCGTTCGACCGGATCCGCGACGTTGTCGAACGCGCGCTGCCGGGCGCCGTCGTGCATGGTTTTCACGATTACGCAGCCTATCTGGCGCGCGTCAATCAGTCCGATCTGTTCCTCAGCCCGTTTCCGTTCGGCAATACCAACGGTATCGTCGATGCGCTCACGCTTGGCTTGCCCGGTGTCTGCAAGCGCGGGCCGGAAGTGTTCGAGCGGATCGACGGCGCGCTATTCGAGCGCGTGGGCATGCCGTCGTGGACCACCGCCGGCAGCGTCGAGGCTTACATCGCCGCGGCCGTGCGGATGATCGACGAGCATGATGAACGCACCGCGTTGCGCCGGCGCCTGATCGATACGCGGGCCGTGGAGCGCTGCTTCGAAGGACAGCCGCAGGCGTTCGGCGAAAGCGTGCTGAAACTGGTGCGCGAAAACAAAAGCCGCCGTGTGGAGGCGGCGGCTTGAGGTTTATCCGGAACTGGTCAGATCCGGCCGTGCTCGCTGAGCACTGAACTGAGCACTGAACTGCGCAATAAGCTGAGCACTGCGCGAAACACCAGGAGCAGCATTGAGCGCGGCGGGAAGCACTATTCGGCAGCTTCGCTGGCGCCTTCATCAGACGGCGTAGCCAGCGAAGCCGGCGCCAGCCAGCTGAATACGCTCAGCGCCGAACCGTGGAACGTGCACTCGGCGGCCGCCGCCTTGACGACCTTCTTCGGCTTGGCGGGTTTGAGCGAGACCGCTTCGGCCCCGGAGGGGGAAGCCGCCGACGCGGCAACGCTCGCCGATGCCCCCGCAACACCCGAAGCACCGGAAACAGCAGCCGCCGCAGAAGCCGCTAGCGCGCCCGACGACGCCGCGTGAGGCGCATGCGCCACCTGTGCGGTGGAAGCGGTGGAAGCGGTGGAAGCGGTGGAAGCGGTGGAAGCGGTGGAAGCGGCCGCAGTCGCGGACGCTGCCGAGGCTGCCGCGACTTCCGAAGCCGTCATCACATGCTCGATCGCCCCTTCGACGACCACCCGCGAGCCGTCGATGCCGGCGCCCGTATGGGCGATCTTCAGCGTATCCGACGACGTTTCAGCCAGCTTGCTTCGCATCAACTGCTCGCACGCATCCGAGTTCTTGTAGACGGCCGTGCAGGCGGCCAGCAGCGCGGCAGCGGTCGTGACGCAGGCGATAGAGAGAATCCGAATCTTCATTGATGTTCCGTTTTTCAGGCCGTCGGCAATTGTAGCTTACGGGCTCGCCGACCGGCACCGGCACCGGCGCGGGACAGCAGGGCACTGCGCAGGGATTGGGTTCGGCATCTGAAGCATATCGTTATAGCGATTCCCGATTTCTTTCCGGCCCGAACGCGTCCGATAATGAGGATCATGAACGCCCACTCCACTCCCCAAACCCGCATGCGGCGTCGCACGCTCACGGCATTGAGCGCCGCGCTGCTGCTGGCAGCATGCGCCGCACCGACAGCATCGCCGTCTTCAGCCGCGCCCGATCCTGTTTCGCTCGACGCAGCTATTGCCGGGCCGCAGCGCAGCGACGCCGCCCGCGCACGCGACGTGTACCGTCATCCGAAGGAAACGCTGCAATTCTTCGGGGTCGCGCCGTCGCAGAGCGTGCTCGAAATCGCGCCGGGCGGCGGCTGGTACACGGACATCCTCGCGCCCTATCTGCGCGACCACGGCAAGCTATACGAAGCGCAATACGACAGCCCGCTCGCGTCGGCGGCGCAGGAAGAACAGGCGGGACGGGCGGCGTTCGCGCGCAAGCTGGCGGCCACGCCCGCCGTCTACGGCAACGTGGTGGTCGGCACGCTGCGCGCGGGCCAGTTCAGCGGGTTTCCGGCGGATGGCAGCGTCGATCAGGTGCTGACGTTCCGCAATATCCACAACTGGATCAAGGACGGCCAGATCGACGCGAATCTGCGCGCCTTCTACGCGGCGCTGAAGCCGGGCGGCATCCTCGGCGTCGAAGAGCATCGCGCGGCGCCAGGCACCTCGTTGCAGCAGACCATCGACACCGGCTACGTGACCGAAACCTACGTGATCGAACATGCGCGCGCGGCGGGCTTCGAATTGCTCGGCAAGAGCGAAGTAAACAGCAATCCGCGCGACACCAAAAATTACCCGGACGGCGTGTGGTCGCTGCCGCCCACGTACGAGGGCAGCGACGTCGATCGGGCGAAATACGCGGCGATCGGCGAATCGGATCGCATGACCTTGCGGTTCGTGAAACCGAAGTAACGGGCGATCTGGCTCGGCGCTTGACGCGATCCCAATAATGTGGTCCTATTGCGCACTATGTACCGCGCCCAGACCCTCCTATCGCTACTACTAGCCCGCTCTACCGGGCTAGGTCTGCTGCTGCGCGCTTCCATCTGAAACACCCGAAGCACCGCTCAATTTCCCAGTAACTGACCCAGCCCCGGTTCCAGACCGGCGGCTATGCTTTTGTCTTTTCGTCGTCCGGTCGACTACCAGCTTGTCGAAACCCAGGATGACGAAAATGTTGAAAAACCCTGCTCTCAAATATCGATCGTTCAAACCCGTCAATTTGACGGACCGCCAGTGGCCGTCGCGCACCATCACGCGCCCGCCAATCTGGATGAGCACCGACCTGCGCGACGGCAACCAGTCCCTGTTCGAGCCGATGAACGCAGAGCGCAAAATGCGCATGTTCAAGACGCTGGTGCAGATCGGTTTCAAGGAAATCGAAGTTGCGTTTCCGTCGGCCTCGCAGACCGACTTCAATTTCGTGCGCGAACTGATTGAAGGCGGCCATATTCCCGACGACGTCACCATCGAAGTCTTGACGCAGGCGCGCGACGATCTGATCGAACGCACTTTCGAATCGCTGCGTGGCGTGCCGCGCGCCATCGTTCACCTGTACAACGCGACTGCGCCTGAGTTCCGGCGCATCGTGTTCGGCCTGGAAATGAGCGGCGTGAAGACGCTTGCGCAAGATGCCGCGCGCACCATGAAGCGTCTCGCCGATGCCACGCCTGAAACGCACTTCACGTTCCAATACAGCCCGGAAGTGTTCAGCGGCACCGAGCTCGAATTCGCGAAGGAAGTATGCGATGCGGTATTCGATATCTGGCAGCCGACGCCTGAGCACAAAGCGATCGTCAACTTGCCCGCGACCGTGGAAATGTCGACGCCGAATGTGTACGCGGATCAGATCGAATGGATGCACCGCAATCTCGCGCGACGGGATTCGCTGATCGTGTCCGTCCATCCGCATAACGACCGCGGTACCGCGGTGGCCGCCGCCGAGCTCGCGGTGATGGCCGGCGCCGATCGTATCGAAGGATGCCTGTTCGGCAATGGCGAGCGGACCGGCAACGTGGACCTCGTGACGCTCGCATTGAATCTGTACACGCAGGGTGTCGATCCTGGTCTCGACTTTTCGAACATCAACGAAGTCGCGCGCACCGCCGAGGAATGCACGCAGTTGCCGGTGCATCCGCGTCATCCGTATGTCGGCGATCTGGTGTTCACCGCGTTCTCCGGCTCGCATCAGGACGCCATCAAGAAGGGCTTTACTGCCCAACAACCCGATACGATCTGGGAAGTGCCTTATCTGCCGATCGATCCCAGCGATCTTGGGCGAACCTACGATTCGGTCATTCGCGTAAATAGCCAGTCCGGCAAGGGCGGCATCGCGTACCTGCTCGAGCAGGGTTACGGGGTCGTGTTGCCGCGGCGCCTGCAGGTCGATTTCAGCTCCGCCGTGCAACGCTATACCGACGACAGTGGGCAGGAAGTCACGCCCTCACAGATTTGGGAGCTGTTCCAGCAGGAGTATGTTCGGAACGATTCGCCCGTGCGGTATGTCGGGCATAGTCTGTCCGAGCGCGGCGATCGTGAACATATCAAGCTCTCGGTCGAGATCGATGGCTCGCGGCGCGTCTTGAGCGGTGAAGGGAACGGTCCTCTCGATGCGTTGATGCATGCGATGGGTGTGCCTGTGCGAATTCAGCACTATGAAGAGCGGGCTTTGGGTCAGGGTGCCGATGCTCGGGCTATCGCCGTTGCTGAGATGGCTGGTGCCGATGTCGCGGGTAGCGCGTTTGGGGTTGGGGTCGATGCAAATCTGGTGACCGCTTCTATTCGGGCGGTTATTAGCGGAGTCAATCGTGCGTACACACGGTGTGATGCTGCTGCGCGGGAGCGGTTTTTCGAAGTGGCTTTGAATGGGGAAGTTGCTCAGGAAGCGGTTTGATCCAGCGGTCTTTGTTCTGATGGGGGGCGTTTCGACGCCCCCCTTTACCCTATCGGGTCCACTCGTCCGGCAAGCTGTGCGTGAGCGTCGAAACGAAACGCGCCGTTTCCTCTTCACGCG
This sequence comes from Paraburkholderia sp. FW306-2-2C-D06C, assembly GCF_058781505.1. Taxonomy (NCBI): domain Bacteria; kingdom Pseudomonadati; phylum Pseudomonadota; class Betaproteobacteria; order Burkholderiales; family Burkholderiaceae; genus Paraburkholderia; species Paraburkholderia sp. FW306-2-2C-D06C. Next base: position 18,362 of record NZ_JBYSWU010000013.1, read on the forward strand.
GACTCATGAAGACATCGCGCGACGCTCCCGCCTCCACCACGACGCCGTTATTCAGGAACACCACGTCGCGCGCAATCGTCGCGGCGAGCCGCAGGTCGTGTGTCGCCATCAGCATCGTCATGCCTTCCCTGGCGAGTTGCTTGAGTACCTCCACCACTTCCGCAGCGAGGCCGGGGTCCAGAGCCGAGGTCGGCTCGTCGCACAACAGCACTTCCGGCGACGGCGCCAACGCTCGCGCAATCGCCACGCGTTGCTGCTGTCCGCCAGACAGCGTCGCGGGCCACACGTCCGCTTTGTGCGCGATGCCGACCTTCTCCAGCAATTCGTCCGCCCGTGCATGGGCTTTTTCCTTGTCCCACTTCAGCACGGTCAACAGGCCTTCCATCACGTTCTGCCGCACGGTCAGGTGCGGAAACAGCTGGAAGTTCTGAAACACCATGCCGGTGCGGCGGCGGATCGTCAGCACCGCCTCGCGCGATGGCTTGTACTCGCGGCTGAATTCGAGCCGCTGATCGCCGAGCTCGAGCGTGCCGGCCTCGGGAATTTCCAGCAGATTCACGCAGCGCAGCAGCGTGCTCTTGCCACTGCCCGATGGGCCGATCAACGCGGTGACGTTGCCCTGCGCCAGATGCAAGTCCACCGAATTGAGCACCCGGTGGCCGCTGAAATACTTGTCGATTTTCTCCAGCCGGATCATCAGTTGCCTGCCTGGAAAAGTGCGTGACGGCCGAACTTGCGCTCGAGCCTGACTTGCGCCGACGACAACACCGAACTGAACACCAGATAAACCAGTGCCGCCTCGGTATAGAGAATCAGCGGTTCATAGGTCACCGACGCAATCCGCTGCGCGGCCTGGAAGACTTCGGGCACGGTCAGCACGGCGGCTAACGAAGTGTCCTTCACCAGCGCAATGAACGAATTCGACAACGGCGGCAGCGCAACCCGCGCCGCTTGCGGCAGGATTGCGCGACGCAGCGCCTGCGCACGCGTCATCCCCATCGAATACGCCGCCTCCCACTGCCCTTTCGGAATCGATTCGATCACGCCGCGAATCACTTCGGAGTTGTACGCGCCGACGTTCAGCGAAAAACCGATGATCGCCGCCGTCAGCGGATCGAGCACGATGCCTACGTTGGGCAGTCCGTAGAAGATCACGAACAGCTGTACCAGCAGCGGCGAGCCGCGAAACAGCCATACGTAGAAGCGCACGATCGCCACCGCCGACGGCGGTCCGAACAGCCGGACCAGCGCGATGATGAACGCGAGCGCAAGCCCGATCGCGAACGATGCCAGCGTGAGCGGCACGGTGAACACGAGCCCCGCGTACAGCAGGGGCCACAGCGACTGCGCCATCAGATGCAACCAGGCCGGCATGATTCAGACTCGCACGTGACGCTTATTGGGAAACGTCTTTGCCGAAGTACTTCTGCGAGATCTTCCCGTAGGTGCCGTCTTTCCTGATGTCGGCGAGCGCCTTGTTGATCGCCGCCTGCAACTCCGGATTGCCCTTGCGAATGAGCACGGCGGACTTGTCGCTGCTGTCGGAGGACGTATCGAGCGCGGCGATCTTCACCTTCGCGTCCGGCTTGTGCTTCTTGAAGTCGAGGAACGACAGCGAATCGTTGACGGTCGCCTCCACCCGGCCCGAGGTCAGCAGATCGATCGATTCGTTAAAGCCCTGCACGGGGACCACTTCCGCACCGTGCGCCGCCGCGATCTTGCCGAAGTTGCTGGTCAGCGTATTGGCCGACTTCTTGCCCTTCAGGTCGTCGAAGGTCTTGATCGTGTTGTTGTCCGAGCGCACGATCAGCGCCGCGTGCGACGTGATGTACGGGTCCGAGAAATCGTACTTGGCCTTGCGCGCGTCGGTCACCGCGACTTCGTTGATCACCGCGTCGTAGCGGTTCACGTCGAGGCCGGCGATCAGGCCGTCCCACTTGCCTTCGACGAACTCCGGCTTGACGCCGAGACGCTGCGCGATCGCCGTGCCGATCTCCACGTCGAAGCCGGTCAGCTTGCCGGATTCATCGTGATACGTGAACGGCGCATAGGTGCCCTCGGTGCCGATCTTGAACACGCCGGCGGATTTGATCTGCGCGAGTTCGTCGGCGGCGAATGCAGAGCTCACGCTCACCGCTTGCAGCAGCGCAATCAGCAGAATGGAACGAATCGACTTCATCTGGTGGCTCCGTAAAGTTTGCTATGTCGGTTGCGTGGTCTTGTGTACGGCTCTTCCCGCCGGCCATCGAGCCCGGCGGACTGTAGCAAACGGTCCGTGTTTTTACAAAGGATCAGGTTTCCGATCAATATGCGCTTGGGTGCCAAGCGGACAGCCAAGGCATCTGATGCGGCGTGGAAATCGACTTTACAACAGATGAGACAGGTGCGGCATGCATCGCAACACGGACACGTGCCGGGCGCCATCGGGGAAAACGCGAGAGGCGTGCCGCCGCGGCGAACGCGCGGCGTTGAAAACCGGGCGGCGCGAGAGGCCGCCCGCCTGATTGCAAACCGCTTACCGTTCCACCGGCTGCGGCTCCTTAAGCTTGTTGGCCACCCGGATCGCATCGAAGTAAGCCGGATTCGGCGGCCGCTTCAGATAACGCCCAGCGCCGCGCACCGCCCGCAACTCGCCATCGGTCCACGCCAGCGCGCCGCGCGTCAGCGTATGCATCGCCACGCCCTGCACCGTCATCCCTTCGAACACATTGAAGTCGACCTTCTGGTGATGCGTATTCACCGAAATGGTTTTGCTCGCCGCCGGATCCCACACCACCAGATCGGCATCCGCGCCGACCTGTACCGCGCCTTTACGCGGATACAGATTGAAGATCTGCGCGGCGTTGGTCGAGGTGATACGCACGAATTCGTTCGGCGTGAGACGCCCCGAGTTCACGCCGTGATGCCAGAGCACCGCCATCCGGTCTTCGACGCCGCCACAACCGTTCGGGATCTTCGTGAAGTCCTCGCGGCCCATTGCCTTCTGCGACGCGCAGAACACGCAGTGGTCGGTCGCCGTGGTGTGCAACTGCCCCGCTTGCAGGCCGCGCCACAATGCCTCGCGATGCTCGGCGGAACGGAACGGCGGGCTCATCACGTGCGCCGCCGCCCGGGTCCAGTCGGGATCGCGATACACCGCTTCGTCGACCACCAGGTGGCCCGGCAGCACTTCGCCGAATACGCGCAGGCCTTCACTGCGGGCTCGCGCGATGGCATCGACCGCGTCCTTGGCCGATACGTGGACGATATACACCGGCACGCCCAGCACTTGCGCGATACGGATCGCGCGATTGGCCGCCTCGCCTTCCACTTCCGGCGGCCGGGACAACGGATGCGCCTCCGGACCTTTAAAGCCTTTCGCCAGCAACTGACGCTGCAACTGGAACACCAGTTCGCCGTTTTCCGCATGAACGGTGGGCAGCGCGCCGAGCTCGAGCGAACGCGAGAAGCTGTTCACCAGCACTTCGTCGTCGGCCATGATCGCGTTCTTGTAGGCCATGAAGTGCTTGAAGCTCGACACGCCGTGTTCGTGCACCAGCGTGCCCATGTCGCGATAGACCGAGTCGTCCCACCACGTTACCGCCACATGAAAGCCGTAATCCGCCGAGGCTTTTTCAGCCCAGCCGCGCCATTCCCTGAAGGCGTCCATCAACGGTTGCTTCGGGCTCGGAATCACGAAATCGATGATGCTGGTCGTGCCGCCGGATAAGCCCGCCGCCGTGCCGGTATAGAAATCGTCGCTGGCCGTGGTGCCCATGAACGGCAATTCCATATGCGTGTGCGGATCGATGCCGCCGGGCATCACGTACTGCCCGCCTGCATCGACGATCGTGGCGCCCGCCGGCGCCTCCAGGTCCGCGCCGATTTGCAGGATCGTGCCGCCGTCTTGCGGGTCCGCACACAACACGTCCGCACGATAGGTGCGCTCCGCGTCGATGACTGTGCCGCCGCGAATCAGGGTCGTCATGTTGCCGCCTCCTTATCAACTACTGGTTTCGGTGTTACGTATTTCATCTGCTTCATGAGTCTGCTTCATGGGCCTGCTTCATGGGCCTGCTTCGTGGGCCTGCTTCGTGGGCCTGCTTCATGGGCCTGCTTCATAGGCCTGCTTCATAGGCCTGCTTCATAGGCCTGCTTCACAAGCCTGCTTCAAAGCCGGTTCACGCGTTCGCCACTCGCGCACTCGGTCCCTTGCTGAACTTCATCCACGCGCTATATACGATCGAAGCCAACGCGAGGCCGACAAACCACGCATACGTATAGAGCGTATTGAAGAACGCCGGCACATTCGGAAACGCTGCCGGAAATGCGGTATGCAGGAAACCCGGCAGATTCGGCAGAACGCCGACCAGCAACGCGATCACCGCGCCGATATTCCAGCCGCCCGTGTAGCTGTACTCGCCGTTTTCGTCGAACAGTTCGCGCGCATCGAGCCGGGTGCCGCGAATCAGGAAGTAATCGACCATCAGAATACCCGCCACCGGCCCGAGCAACGCCGAGTAGCCGACCAGCCACGTGAAGATATAGCCTTGCGTGGTGGCGAGAATCTTCCACGGCATCATCACGATGGCGATCGTGGCGGTAATCATGCCGCCCGTGCGATACGAAATGCCCTTCGGCCACAGGCTGGAGAAATCGTAGGCAGGGCCGACCAGGTTTGCCGCGAGATTGCAGGACATCGTATCGAGCGTCAGGATGAGCAGCGCGAGGCCGACGCCGATGCCGGTCATGCGGCTCGTCAGATCGATCGGGTCCCAGATCGCCTTGCCGTAGATCACGACGGTCGCCGACGTCACCACCACCGAAATCACCGAGAGCAGCGCCATCGGCACCGGCAAGCCGATCGACTGGCCGACGACCTGGTCACGCTGCGATCGGGCAAAGCGCGTGAAGTCCGGAATATTCAGTGCAAGCGTGGCCCAGAAGCCGACCATCGCCGTGAGCCCCGGCCAGAACGTCGCCCAGAAGAGCCCTTCCTTTTTGCCGCCGGCGACGAACTGCGACGGCGCCGACAGCATCGTGCCAAGGCCGCCCGCTTTCGAGGTCGCCCACCACACCAGCGCGATGCACATCACGATCTTGATCGGCGCGGACCAGCTTTCGAGCCAGCGGATCGAATCGGTGCCGTGCACGATGAAGTAGATCTGCAACGCCCAGAAGACGAGAAAGCACACCAGCTGCGCGAGCGAGATGTCGAGAACCGGCAGCGCCGCGCCGTGCAGCGCGTTGCCGGTGAGAATGTTCAGCAGCGTATAGATCGCGCTGCCGCCGAGCCACGTCTGAATGCCATACCAGCCGCACGCGACGATCGCCCGCAGCATGGCCGGCAGTTTGGCGCCTTGCGTGCCGAACGACGAGCGCACCAGCACCGCATACGGAATGCCGTGCTTCGCGCCCGCATGGCCGATCAGCAGCATCGGCACCAGCACGATCAGATTGCCGAGCAATACGGTCAGCACTGCCTGCCACGGCGACATGCCCTCTTCCGTCAAACCGGCGGCGAGCATGTACGACGCGATGTTCATCACCATCCCCACCCAGAGCGCGGCGAAGTGATACCACTTCCATGTGCGCTGCGCGACGCCGGTCGGCGCGAGGTCGTCGTTATAAAGACTGCTGCCCTGCGCGCCGGCCGCAAAGTGCGGTTCGGCGGGTTGCGCTGTCTGCTTCATCGAAAGATCTCCACTGGATCGTTGAGGCCCGCGCATCTTCTGGTGGCGCGTCAGGCCTTTGGGGGGAAACAAGGGTTCAGTACAAACGCATCGTTGTTTTTATAGGGACTTCATGTTTCAGGCTGCTTTCGCCGCTGCCGCATCAGCCTGTGCCTGCACGGCAGCGTCCGCCGTTTCCGCGATTTCTGACGTTCCGCTCTCGCCGGCAGTCACGCGCGACGGATTGTTCGGATGCGTGGTCCAGTTCGCATACTCGCCGTTGTCCACGCGCTCCATCGTGATGCATTCTTCGACGGGGCACACGTGCATGCACAGATTGCAGCCGACACATTCGGAGTCCATCACTTCAAAATGCCGGACGCCATCTTTTTCTTTCATGATCGCCTGGTGCGCGGTGTCTTCGCAGGCGATGTGGCACAGGCCGCACTGGATGCACTTGTCCTGATCGATGCGCGCCTTGATGTCGTATTTGAGGTTCAGATACTTCCAGTCGGTGACGTTCGGCACCGCGCGGCCGCGAATATCGTCGAGCGTCGCGTAGCCTTTTTCGTCCATCCAGTTCGACAGGCCGTCGGCGAGATCGGCAACGATCCGGAAACCGTAGTGCATTGCCGCCGTGCAGACCTGTACGCTACCCGCGCCGAGCACCATGAATTCAGCGGCATCGCGCCAGCTCGAAATACCGCCGATGCCGGAGATCGGCAGATTCGGCGTTTCCACGTCGCGCGCGATTTCGGCGACCATGTTCAGCGCGATCGGCTTCACCGCCGGGCCGCAATAGCCGCCGTGCGTGCCTTTGCCGTCGACCATCGGCAAGGGCGACATCGCGTCGAGGTCGACGGCGACGATCGAGTTGATCGTGTTGATCAGCGACACGCCGTCCGCGCCGCCTTTATAGGCTGCACGCGAACCGAGGCGAATGTCGCTGATATTCGGCGTGAGCTTCACAAGGCACGGCAGCTTCGTGCCTTCCTTGACCCAGCGCGTGACCATCTCGACATACTCGGGCACCTGCCCGACCGCCGCGCCCATGCCGCGTTCGCTCATGCCGTGCGGACAGCCGAAATTCAGCTCGACCGCATCCGCGCCGGTGTCCTCGACGAGCGGCAAGATCCATTTCCAGTCGCGCTCGTTGCACGGCACCATCAGCGAGACGATCAGCGCTCGGTCCGGCCAGTCGCGTTTGACTTGCGTGATTTCGCGCAGGTTGATGTCGAGCGGACGGTCGGTGATCAGCTCGATGTTGTTCAGCCCGGCGATGCGCTGACCGTTCCATTGCACCGCGCCGTAGCGCGAGCTGACATTCACCACATGCGGGTCGAGACCCAGCGTCTTCCACACCACGCCGCCCCAGCCCGCTTCGAACGCGCGGTTCACGTTATAGGCTTTGTCGGTCGGCGGCGCGGAAGCGAGCCAGAAAGGGTTCGGCGACGTAATGCCGGCAATCGTACAGCGCAGATCGGCCATGTTCGGCTCCTTGGGGACTGCTGTTTTTTGTCTGGGTGCGGCGGTGAGCTTGTTGGCCCCTTATTGAGCCAACCAAGTGCCAGCTAAGTGCCAACCCAGTGCCAACTAAGTGCCAACTAAGCGGCTTTGACGGCCGTGCGGGCGAACAAAGCGTCGATCGCGGCCGCGGCGACCTTGCCGTCCTGCACCGCTTGCACCGTGAGATCGACGGCGCCGGTAGCCGCGCAATCGCCGCCTGCCCACACATCCGGCAACGAGGTTTGCCCATTTGCATCGACCGCGATGCGGTTGCCATCCAATGTCAAAAGCTCGCGCTCGATGCCGATCGGCACCAGCATCTGGCCGATCGCCTTGAGCACCATGTCGGCTTCAATCACGAAGCGTTCCTGATTGCCCTCGCCCGACGTGCGTTCGAATTCGACGCCCGTTACCACGCCGCCAACGCCCAGCAAACGCGTCGGTTTCGCATGCGTAATGAGCGTGACGCCGTTGGTCTGCGCGAATTCACGCTCGGCCCACGTCGCGCTCATCGACTCGACGCCGCGCCTATACACCATCGCCACCGACGTCGCACCAAGCTTGTGGCTCTGCACCGCCGCATCCACGGCCGTATTGCCGCCGCCGATCACGACGACGCGCCGCCCCACCGGCACCGTGCCGACATCCCTTGCGGTGCGCACCTGTTCGATGAAATCCACTGCGTTCATCACGCCGCTCAGGTCCTCGCCTTCCATTGCCAACGCGCGCACGCCGCTGAGGCCGATCGCGAGAAACACCGCGTCATGTTCGTGGCGCAGCGTGTCGAGGCTCACGTCACGTCCTAACGCCACGCCGTTTTTGATTTCGATGCCACCGACCGAGCACAGCCATTCCACTTCGCGCTGCGCAAAATCATCCACGGTTTTATAAGCGGCGATGCCGTATTCGTTGAGACCACCCGCCTTTTCGTGGGCGTCATACACGGTCACGGAGTGGCCTGCCAGCGCGAGGCGCTGCGCACAAGCGAGTCCCGCCGGCCCCGCGCCGACCACGGCGACATGCCGGCCCGTGTCGGCCGCACGCTTGAACAGCACCTCGCCGCGCGCCATCGCCCAATCGGTCGCATGACGTTGCAGCGCGCCGATCGCCACCGGCTTCGCGTCCTGATGGTTGCGCACGCAAGCGCCTTCGCAAAGAATTTCGGTCGGGCAAACGCGCGCACACATGCCGCCCATTGGATTAGCCGACAGAATGTCGACGGCCGCGCCTTTCAGATTGCCGTTGCTGATCTTGCGAATGAAGCCTGGAATGTCGATTTGCGTCGGACACGCCTGCACGCAGGGCGCGTCGTAACAGTAGTGACAACGGCTCGCGGCCGCGGCCGCGGCGCTCGCGTCGAGCAACGGCGCGATGTCGGCGAACTCGCACGAGAGCTGATCGGGCGACAGGCGCTGAGCGGCAATGTCGCCGGTTTGCTTGATGGCCATACACGTTCCTTCGTCGATGTGAGGACGTAGCCGTACCTGCCGGCTGCGAGAGACGCGGAGCCGGGACGGCGTGATTTATGGGCAATACGGTGAGGCTGGTGAGTCGACAGCTACCACTGAAGCGTTATGAAACCGGCTCGCACGCGCGCTCCAGCATCGCATGCAGCAATACGTTGGCGCCCGCCTCGATCCATTCGAAGGTGGCGTCCTCGATCTCGTTGTGACTGATTCCGTCGATGCAAGGCACGAACACCATCGAAGTCGGCGCGACTTGCGACAGATAACAGGCGTCGTGTCCCGCACCGGAAACCATGTTGCGATGCGGATAGCCGAAACGCTCGGCCGCGGCGCGCACGGACTTCACGCAGGCTTCGTCGAAAGCGACCGGTGCGTAGTAAAAGATCTGCTCGAGTTCGGTTTCCAGGCCGCTGCCGCCCGCAATCTTTGCCACGCCTTCGCGCAACGCGGCATCCATCTTCGCGAGCACCGCATCGTCCGGATGACGGAAATCGACGGTGAAAAACACACGGCCTGGTATCACGTTGCGCGAGTTCGGATAGACCTGCATCATGCCGACCGTCGCGCAACCGAACGGCGCGTTGTCGAGGCCGATGCGGTTGACCAGATCGACCACGCGCGCGGCGCCTAGCAACGCGTCGCGACGGCGCGGCATCGGCGTCGGACCCGCATGCGCTTCCTGCCCCGTCAGCGTGATTTCGTACCAGCGCTGACCTTGCGCATCGGTCACGACGCCAATGGTCTTCTGCTCCGCTTCGAGAATCGGCCCTTGTTCGATGTGCAATTCGAACGCCGCATGCAGCGGACGCCCCCCGCACGGCAGATCGCCCGCATAGCCGATGCGCTCGAGTTCCTCACCGATCGTCTTGCCGTCCACGTCCTTGCGCGAGAGGCCGTAGTCCAGCGTGAAGACGCCGGCGAATACGCCTGAAGCAACCATCGCCGGCGCGAAGCGCGAGCCTTCCTCGTTGGTCCAGATCACCACCTCGACCGGATGCTCGGTCTCGATGCCGTGATCGTTCAGGCTGCGGATCACTTCGAGCCCGCCCAGCACACCGTAAATGCCGTCGAAGCGGCCGCCGGTCGGCTGGGAATCCGCGTGCGAACCGGTCATCACCGGCAATGCACCAGGGTTGCGCCCGGCGCGGCGCATGAACACGTTGCCCATCTGATCGACCGAGACCGTGCAACCCGCATCCTTCGCCCAACTGACGATCAGATCGCGCCCCTGCTTGTCGAGATCGGTGAGCGCAAGGCGGCAGACACCGCCTTTCGGCGTCGCGCCGATTTTCGCCATCGTCATCAGGCTGTCCCACAACCGCTTGCCGTCGACCTTGATCGACGTAGCGGGTTCAGCGTCTCCCAAGGGGACTTCCTTCGGGGCGCCCCCCAAGAGGACTTCCTTCGGTGCGTGCTTCTGCGCTTCGGATCCCGCGTTCATTCGTCTCGCTCCTTTCGGTGAACCGACATGAAACTGGTGCATCGGCGGCGGGTTTTGGGGCGTGGCCGCACGGCGGCGGTGCACACTCGATGCCTTCGATCGCCTCTTATACAGAGGGCAAACCCTGGGGCATCGCCCGCTCTCTCAATCCTGTCCAGTTGGACAGGTTGTAGACGATTAAACCCGCCAAATCAATGCTTTTCGTACGGTAGGGAACATAGCGAGAAGCGTGCCATTGCGTTGCAGCATGCGTTGATCGCGCGCCGCGAATGCTTGTGTCCATCAGCGTCCAAACGACTAGAATGAAGCGCGACGCGGCGCACATGCCGCTCAAGGCGAACATGAGAGACGACGACGTGGCGGCCGACATCACCGAAAGCGACGAAATAAACGAAGCAACCCGCGCACCTTTGCGGCGGCGCAAGGCGCACATTCGCGAGTCGAACGAAGCGCATCTTCTGGCCTGCGCCGAAGCGGTTTTCGCGGAGCGGGGACTCGACGGCACCAGCACCGCGATGATCGCCGAACGTGCAGGCTTACCGAAAGCCAACCTGCATTACTACTTCCCGACCAAGCTCGCGCTGTATCGGCGCGTGCTCGAAGATCTGTTCGAAGACTGGTATCGCGCCGCCGATACGTTCGAATGCAGCGACGACCCCGTCGAAGCGATCGGCGGGTACGTGCGCGCGAAAATGGAATTGTCGCGCCGCCGGCCGCTCGGCTCGAAGGTGTGGGCGAGCGAGATCATTCACGGCGCGGAGCATATGCAGGACATCCTCACCGGGCGCGTGAAGCCGTGGCTCGACAGCCGCGTGACGGTGATCGACAGCTGGATCGCGCGCGGCCTGCTCGCGCCCGTGAACGCGCAAACGCTGATGTACATGATCTGGGCGACCACCCAGCATTACGCCGACTTCGACGCGCAGATTCGCGCGCTCAAAGGAAAGCGCGCGCTGTCGCAGAAGGCGTTCGAGGCGACGACGGAGGAGGTCGTGCAGTTGGTGATTCGGGCGTGCGGGGCGGTGTCGCCGGCGCAAACAAATATGCCATCAAAGAAATGACCTCTTTACTATAGTCATATAAGGCTATAATTATGCCTATAGGCAAATGACTATAGGAAAAATCATGCAAGGCAATCTGGTATCGAAGTCCGAATTCAAAGCGAAAGCCCTCGAATTCTTCAGGCAGGTCGAGTCATCCGGTGAAAGCGTCATCGTCACCGACCACAGCAAACCCGTGCTTGAAGTGCGGCCCTATCGCGGCGTGGAGCGCAGCCCGCTCGATGTGCTGCGCGGTTCAGTCGTGCGCTACGACAATCCCACCACCCCAGTCGGAGAGGATGACTGGGAGGCGGCGCAGTGATCGTTCTGGACACACATGCACTGGTCTGGTGGGTCACCGGCGATCCGACGTTGAGCAAGAAAGCTAAGGCTGCCATTGCGCACGAAATGGCCGGCGGCGAAATCATCGTCTCGGCGATTTCCGCATGGGAAATCGCCATGTTGGTGGAACGGGAAAAACTCGTACTCTCAATGGATGTCAGCAGTTGGCTCGCCACGGTTGCGGCCATCGAGGCAGTACGTTTCGTACCGGTCGATGTGGAAATCGCAATAAAATCAGTCGATCTTCCCGGCGAATTTCATAAGGATCCTGCCGACCGGATGATCGTCGCGACTGCTCGCAAGTTTGCGGTCCCGCTGGTAACAAAGGACGAAAAAATTCGCGCTTACTCGCACGTTAAAACCGTCTGGTAAAGCAATGCCGGGCCCGCATCCGTGCAGGCCCGTTCCCGGCGAGACGAACAACCAGTCAATACGTCTCCAGATGCAGCCGCCCTTCCCGCTTCAGCTTCACCCACAGCGCTTCCCAATCCATCTGGTGCTGCTCGCCGATTTCCTTGAGCGCCTGCAGCACACCGTCTTCCATACCCTTCAACCCGCACACGTAGATATGCGTGTTGTCGTCCTTGAGCATGTGCACGACGTCGGCCGCGCGTTCGCGCATCGCGTCCTGCACATAACGCCTGGGCTGCCCCACCGTGCGCGAAAACGCCAGATTCGTATCGATGAAGTCTTTCGGCAGATTCGTCAGCGGGCCGAAGTACGGCAACTCCTCTTTCGTGCGCGCGCCGAAAAACAGCATCAGTTTGCCGGTTGCGCCTTTCAGACGCCGCCGCCGGCGATACTCGGTCATCGCGCGCATCGGCGCTGAACCAGTGCCCGTGCAAATCATCAGCAGATGCGAGTTCGGATGATTCGGCATCAGGAAGGTGCCGCCGAACGGGCCGATCACCTTGACCACGTCGCCCTTCTTCAGGTCGCACAGATAGTTCGAGCACACACCGTCGAGGGCGTCGCCATGCTCCTGGCTCACGCGCTTCACGGTCAGCGAGACGTTGTTGTAGCCGGGACGCTCGCCGTCACGGGGGCTGGCAATCGAATATTGCCTCGCATGATGCACGCGGCCATCGGCGGTCGAACCCGGCGGCAGAATGCCGATCGATTGACCCTCCAGCACCGGAAACGGCATCGAGCCGAAATCGAGCACGATGTGATGAATGTCGCTATCGGTCGAACTGTCGGTGAGCCGGTAGTTGCCGACCACCGTTGCCGAGGTCGGATCCTTATGCGTGTAGAGATTCACATACGGCTTCGCGGCGGACCATGGCGGCACGACCGAACCGCGCACGGTATCGACTTCGATGCCGCTCGCCTGCGCAGCCGTGTCGCCCGATGCGCCGGCCTCATCCGCGGCGGGCACCGCCATCGTGTTCTGTTCGGGCAACACGTCCCACGTGAACTGCTCCTCGATGGGATACGCATCGGCCTTCAACACAGTGCGCCAGTTGTCGATCGCGCCGGTCGGACATGGCGGCACGCACGCCATGCAGCCATTGCAGATATCCGCCTTGACCACATAGTTGTTCTCGTCGTGCGTGATCGCGTCGACCGGGCAAGTCTCTTCGCACGTATTGCAGCGAATGCAGATTTCCGGATCGATCAGATGCTGCCTGAGAACCTCGATCGATACTGGGCCGTTCATGACTTCCTCCACCTTATATTCGTGCGAATACGACGCTGCACGTCCGGGCATCGTGCTCAGTTAAAGCGCACGTATTCGAAATCGATCGACTGACGATTCACCCCCATCGCCGGCGGTGCGATCCAGTTCGCGAACTTGCCGGGCTCTGTGACGCGGCCCATCAGCGAGGCGACAAACGCGCGGTCTTCCGGGGTCGCGAGCCACTTCGCTTCGTTGGCGGCCCATTCCGTCTCGCTGATGACGCGGCCGTCCGGCGATACACGAGTGCCTGCAAACGTGCCGATCTGCCGGTTGAATGCTTTATGCGGCACCGTCATGCGGAAGTCGATGCCGGCTTTTTCGAGCACCTTGTTCCAGCGCCCGACGCCCGCCACCGAGTCCTTGATGTAATCGTCGCGCAGCACTTCGTTCATGGCGTTGAGCATCGGCACTTCGCGCTCGACGAGTTTGCCGTCCTGCACGTCGAGCAGCTTGTAGCTCTGACCGTTCAGTCGATGATCGTCGTCGCGCTTGCCTTCTTCGTAGCGGCCCTTCAGACCCGAGCTGTAGAACGTGGCTGCATTGGACGAATGATCGGCGCCGAACAGGTCGATCGTCACCGAGTAATGGAAGTTCAGATAGCGCTGGATAGTCGGCAGATCGATCACACCCGCCGCGCGAATCTTGCTGACGTCGTCCGTGCCCAGTTCGTTCATCACCTGCGCGGTGCGCTGGATCACGCGCGACACGCCCGATTCGCCGACGAACATATGATGCGCTTCTTCGGTCAGCATGAACTTCGTGGTGCGCGCGAGCGGATCGAAACCCGACTCGGCAAGCGCCGACAACTGGAACTTGCCGTCGCGATCGGTGAAGTACGTGAACATGTAGAACGCGAGCCAGTCCGGCGTTTTCTCGTTGAATGCGCCGAGAATGCGCGGATTGTCTGCGTCGCCCGAACGGCGGCCGAGCAATGCCTCGGCTTCCTCACGGCCGTCGCGGCCGAAGTAGCGATGCAGCAGATACACCATCGCCCACAGATGGCGCCCTTCTTCCACGTTCACCTGAAACAGGTTGCGCAGGTCGTACATCGAAGGCGCGGTCAGGCCGAGGTGCCGCTGCTGCTCGACCGAGGCCGGTTCCGTATCGCCTTGCGTGACGATAATGCGGCGCAGATTCGCGCGATGCTCGCCGGGCACGTCCTGCCACGCGGCCTCGCCCTTGTGCTCGCCGAAATGAATCTTGCGGTCCTGCTCGCCGGGCGTGAGGAAAATGCCCCAGCGATAGTCCGGCATCTTCACATGGTCGAAATGCGCCCAGCCGCCCGCATCGACGCTCACCGCCGTGCGCAGATACACGTCATAGCCGTGCGAGCCTTCCGGGCCCATATCGCCCCACCACGACAGAAAATTCGGCTGCCATTGTTCGAGCGCGCGTTGCAGCGCACGGTCGTCGGCGAGATTGACGTTGTTCGGAATCTTTTCGCTGTAGTTGATCGTTGACATGGTCGGTTCCTTGGTCGCTTCCGTGGTCGGTTCCCGGACGGGAAACAGCAGTGCTTAAGGGTGAGAGGCGCGTGTCAGGCAGTTGGCGTTGCGTCGCGGCGATCAGGTCCAAACGTGCTTCGATCGCCTATCAATCGCGTATCAAACGCGTATCAAACGCGCGAGACGTCGAATTGCGCCTTGCTGCCCTTGCCGTACACCTTGAGCGCGCCCTTCTCGCCCACCGCGTTCGGCCGGTTGAAGATCCAGTTCTGCCAGGCGGTGAGACGGCCGAAGATGCGCGTCTCCATCGTTTCCGGCCCGTTGAAGCGCAGATTCGCTTCGAGACCGGTCAACGCATCCGGCGACATCGCCGCGCGCTCTTCGAGCGCGATACGGATTTCGTCGGCCCAATCGATATCGTCGGGCGATGCGGTCACGAGACCCAGACGTTCGGCTTCGATCGGTTTGATCGCCTGACCGATCTTCGAGCGCACGGCGTCGAGCGGGCCGGCTTCTTCATAGAAGCGGCGCGCGAGACGCGATTGATGCGTCACCATCGGATAGAGGCCGAAATTGACTTCCGAAAGCTTGATCGCCGGCTCTTCGTCTTCATTGCCCGGCAGCGCGGCCATATAAGTGCGGTCGGCGGCGAAGGCGAGTTCCGCGAACGTACCCGCAAAGCACGAACCCGGCTCGATCAGCGCGAACAGCGAGCGCGACGACACGTCGATGCGCGCCAGCATGCGGCGCAGCAGACCGATCGTCTCGCGCACGAACCAGTGGTTCCTGTGTTGCATCAGCACGGCGTCCGCGGCGAGCACGTTGCGCGCATCGCCTTCTGTCTTGAAGACCCACGTGCCGACCTCGAGCTCGTTGGTGCGCATCGACAGAATCGCGTCGTCCAGTTCACGGGCGAATTGCAGCGGCCACCAGTTCGCGCCTGCTGCGACGATTGCGTCGATGTCAGCAGGTTGTTCCGCTTGCGGCGCTTTGGCGGTAAACGTAGCGATGCGCCTGGAACGATCGATCGTGACGTCGAGCGTTTTGTAGGTGAGGCCGTCGTCGCGATCGGTGCGCTCGACCCGCGTCAGCGTCACGCCCCGCTCGTCCGACGGGCGATCGCTTTGCGCGGCAAGTTCGAGTGCGCGGGCCTGGATCGCCTGATCGAACTGGTTCGGCTTCACGACTTCGTCCACCAGACGCCATTCTTTCGCGCGTTCGCCGCGAATCCCTTCGACCACCGTGCAGAAAATGTCGGCAAGGTCGTGGCGTACACGGCGCTTGTCGGTCACGCGCGTCAGGCCGCCCGTACCAGGCAGCACGCCAAGCAGCGGCACTTCCGGCAACGACACCGACGACGAGCGGTCATCGACCAGATAGATTTCGTCGCAAGCCAGGGCGAGTTCATAACCACCGCCGGCGCACGCACCGTTCACGGCAGCGAGAAACTTCAGGCCAGAATGACGCGACGAGTCTTCCAGACCGTTGCGCGTCTCGTTGGTGAACTTGCAGAAGTTGACCTTCCACGCGTGGGTCGACAGACCCAGCATGAAGATGTTGGCGCCCGAGCAGAACACGCGGTCCTTCAGGCTCGTCAGCACGACCGTCCTGACTTCGGGATGCTCGAAACGGATGCGCTGTAGCGCGTCATGCAGTTCGATATCGACGCCGAGGTCATACGAATTCAACTTCAGCTTGTAGCCGTCGCGAATCCCGCCGTCCTCGGCGATATCGATGCCGAGCGTCGCGACGGGGCCGTTGAAGGTCAGCTTCCAGTGCTTGTACTGCGAGGGATCGGTGCGGTAATCGACCGACGCGATAGCGGTTTCTGCTGTGGACATGGGGCGTCTCCTGACTGGACGAAGCAAAACTTGTTTTTTGAACAATAGTGCATCGTCATACCCATGTAAAGCACTTTAGTGCATGTTCGCTAGTAAACCCTGGCACTCGGCTGCACTTCAGCTTACCCGTGCGTCGTCCGGCGTTTCGGCCGCGAGCCTTGCCGCAAGCCGGTCGCGCAATTGCAGGTAGGCGTCGGCGAGGGTTTTCTCGCTGGTGTCGAAGCTCATGTCGGCGCGGCCATATAGCTCGCTGCGCCCCGCCAGGATGCGCTTCAGGTCGTCCATCGCCTCCTTGTTACCCGACATCGGCCGCAGATCGCCTTGCGCGACCACCCGGCGCATATGCTCTTCCGGCGTGGCTTGCAACCACACCGTGAAGCAGTGCGAGAGCAGCGCGTTGAAGGTGCCCGACTCCGACACCAGGCCGCCGGGCGACGCGATCACAGCGCGCTCGTGCTCCTGAATCACCGCCTCGAGCGCGCGGTGCTCGTAGCGCCGATAAGCGCTTGCGCCATAGAGCGAATGAATCTCCGACGGCGGACAGCCCGCGAGTTGCTCGATCACGCGCGTCAGCTCGACGAACGGCACCTTGCGCTCCTGCGCCAGCATCCTGCCGAAGGTGGATTTACCCGCGCCGCGCAGGCCGATCAACGCAATCCGGTCCTTGCGATGCGGGTCGCGCGGCGCTTGCGCGAACATCTCGGCCAGCGCCATGCGGGCACGCTGCAACGCGGCCTGATCGCGTCCTTGCAGCAGTTCGCGGATCAGCAGCCACTCGGCGGAAGCGGTGGTCTCATCGCCGATCACCTCGGCCAGCGGGCAGTTCAGCGTCGCCGCAATCTGCCGCAGCACCAGCACCGACGCATTGCCCACGCCCGATTCCAGATTCGCCAGATGGCGCTCCGACAAGCCGGTCTCGGTCGCCAGCGTCTTGCGGGTCATGCCGCGGCGCGCGCGCAGCAGGCGCACGCGTTCGCCCATCGCAGTCAGAAACGGATCGCGCTCCTCGCGCTCGCCGCCGCGCTCGGCCCCGCTTTCGGCCCGACCTGCGCGGCTCGCGTCTTCACCGGCGGGTTCGTCCAGCGGCGCGGGAGTGTAATTTTGATTCATGTTTATCTACCTCTTGACCACGATATATGTACTATAGTGCTTGACACGCACTGGGTGAACGGTTAATTTTCGCCAAATATTGATCCAATAACAAACGCCGTCGAGATTTTTCGGCGGCGCAACGGAGACGGCGCTCGAATACGCATGAACTAAGGTGCGTGAGCGCGCATATCTGGAGGCTCGCATGTCCCCACATGATTTCCAACGCCTGATTGCGGGCGTGACAGAGCAACTCGCCGGCCGGCCGCTCGACAGTGCGCTGGCCACATGGCTGAACGACACCTATCCGGCCGACGGCGCAACCTTCCGCGAACTTGCGGAGGCCTGCCGCACGGGCGTCGCTGAAGGCTGGCTGTGCAATCGCGAAGGCGGCGGCATCCGCTATGGCCGTATCTTCAAGGCGCTGCCAGACACCCACGGCTTTTCCGTCGACGTGGTCGACATGAAGGATATTGCCGGTCCGCATCACGTTCATCCGCACGGCGAGATCGATCTGATCATGCCGCTCACCGAAGGCGCCACCTTCGACGGCCATCCGGCGGGCTGGTGCGTGTACGGCCCCGGCAGCGCGCATCGTCCGACCGTCGCGAACGGTCAGGCGCTGGTGCTGTATCTGCTGCCGCAAGGCGCGATCGAATTCACTTCTGCCTGACTACCGCGAGATCTGCGCCATGACCGAATTATTGAAGAACTACGTTGCCGGCCAATGGGTCGCGGGCGGCGGCGACGGCGTCACGCTCACCGATCCGGTGACCGGCGAAGAACTCGTGCGTGTCTCGAGCCAGGGCCTCGACCTCGCACAAGCATTCGATTTCGCCCGCGAAACAGGGGGCGCCGCGCTGCGTGCGTTGACCTACTCCGCACGCGCCGCCCGCCTCGCCGACATCGTCAAGCTGCTGCAAACGAAGCGCGACGGCTACTACGAGATCGCTACCGCCAACTCCGGCACCACGCGCAACGATTCGGCGGTCGATATCGACGGCGGAATTTTTACGCTGTCGTACTACGCGAAACTCGGCGCGTCGCTCGGCGACGCGCACGCACTGCGCGACGGCAACGCCGTCTCGTTGAGCAAGGATCAAACTTTTAGCGTGCAACACGTGCTCACGCCGACGCGCGGCGTGGCGCTCTTTATCAACGCCTTCAATTTCCCGTCGTGGGGCTTGTGGGAGAAAGCGGCGCCTGCGTTGCTGTCCGGCGTGCCGGTCATCATCAAGCCCGCCACGGCAACCGCGTGGCTCACCCAGCGCATGGTCGCCGACGTGGTCGACGCGGGCATTCTGCCGGCCGGCGCGTTGTCGGTGATCTGCGGCAGTTCGGCGGGTCTGCTCGATCAGGTGCGGGCATTCGATGTGGTGTCCTTCACCGGTTCCGCCGAAACCGCTGCGGCGCTGCGCGCCCATCCGGCATGCGTGCAGCGCGGCGCGCGTCTGAATGTCGAAGCGGACAGTCTGAACAGCGCGATTCTCTGCGCCGATGCAACGCCCGATACGCCGGCGTTCGAGCTCTTCATCAACGAAGTGGTACGCGAAATGACCGTCAAGTCCGGTCAGAAATGCACGGCGATCCGGCGCGCGTTCGTACCGGAAGCCGCGCTCGAAGCGGTGCTCGATGCGCTCAAAGCGAAACTCGCGAAGATCACGGTCGGCAATCCGCGCAACGACGCCGTGCGGATGGGCTCGCTCGTGAGCCGGGCGCAATACGAGAACGTGCTGGCCGGCATCGCCGCACTGCGCGAGGAAGCCGTGCTCGCCTATGACGGCTCGGCTGTACCGCCCATCGATGCGGACGCAACGATTGCGGCTTGCGTCGCGCCACATCTGTTCGTCGTCCACGATCCGGACAGTGCGACGCTGCTGCACGACGTCGAGGTGTTCGGACCGGTGGCGACCGTCGCGCCCTACCGAGTCGCAAGCACCGACGCAAACACCGACGCAAACGTGCTGCCCGAAGCCCACGCCGTCGCACTCGCGCGACGCGGCCAAGGTTCGCTCGTCGCCTCGATCTATTCGAACGACGATGCGCATCTCGGCCGGCTCGCACTGGAACTCGCCGACTCGCACGGTCGCGTGCACGCAATCTCGCCAGCCGTCCAGCAGAGCCAGACCGGCCACGGCAACGTGATGCCGATGTCGCTGCATGGCGGCCCGGGGCGCGCGGGCGGCGGCGAAGAACTGGGCGGGATTCGCGCATTGGGTTTCTATCACCGGCGCTCGGCAGTTCAGGCATCGAGCGCGGCAATCGACGCCCTGACGCAAACGACGAATTTGCCCACGGTGTAACAGCACCAGGTGCACACAGGCGGCAAGCAAGCATCGAGCGGATCATGAGCACATAACAGCCGGACCGCCCTCACCCGATGGAGGAGACATATGGAAGCCCTGCTGGAACCCGCTGCGAGTCAGCCCGCCGCGACGGTCGAGCCACCGCCCGCGCAATTCAATTTCGCGGCCTATCTGTTTCACCTGAATGAAACGCGCGCGGCCAAGACGGCTTATATCGACGACGCCGGCGTCATCACTTACGGCGAACTCGAAGACCGCGCCCGGCGCTTCGCGAGTGCGCTGCGCACGCTCGGCGTGCATCCGGAAGAACGCGTGCTGCTCGTGATGCTCGATACCGTCGAGTTGCCGATCGCCTTTCTCGGTGCGCTCCATGCAGGCGTCGTGCCGGTGGTGGCGAACACGCTGCTCACCGCCGCGGATTACGTCTACATGCTCACGCATAGCCACGCGCGCGCCGTGATTGCATCCGGCGCGCTGCTGCCGAACGTCACCCAGGCGCTGGCTTCCGCCGAACATGACGGCTGCCAGTTGATCGTCTCGCAGCCGCCGGAAGACCAACCTGTTGCGGCGCCGCTGCTGAAAGATCTGCTCGACGCCGCCACGCCCGCCGCCAAACCGGCCGCGAGCGGTGCCGACGACATCGCGTTCTGGCTGTATTCGTCGGGCTCGACCGGCAAGCCGAAGGGCACGGTCCACACCCACGCGAATCTGTACTGGACCGCCGAGTTGTATGCGAAGCCGATTCTCGGCATCGTGGAAAGCGACGTGGTGTTTTCCGCGGCCAAGCTGTTCTTTGCCTATGGTCTCGGCAACGGCCTGACGTTCCCGCTGTCGGTCGGCGCAACCGCGGTGCTGATGGCGGAGCGCCCCACCGCCGACGCCATTTTTACGCGCCTCGTCAAGCATCGGCCGACCGTGTTCTATGGCGTGCCGACCCTGTACGCGAGCATGCTGGTGTCGCCCAATCTGCCCGCGCGCGCCGATGTCGCAATGCGCGTGTGCACGTCGGCAGGCGAAGCGTTGCCGCGTGAAATCGGCGAGCGCTTTACCGCGCACTTCGGCTGCGAAATTCTCGACGGCATCGGCTCCACCGAGATGCTGCATATCTTCCTGTCGAATCGCGCGGGCGCTGTCGAATATGGCACCACGGGACGGCCCGTGCCCGGCTATGAAGTCGAACTGCGCGACGAAGCGGGCCACCTCGTGCCCGATGGCGAAGTCGGCGATCTGTATATCAAGGGGCCAAGCGCCGCGCTGATGTACTGGAGCAATCGCGAGAAGTCGCGCGCCACCTTTCTCGGCGAATGGATTCGCAGCGGCGACAAGTATTGCCGCCTCGCGAACGGCTGCTATGTGTACGCGGGCCGCAGCGACGACATGCTGAAGGTCAGCGGTCAGTATGTGTCGCCGGTCGAAGTGGAGATGCTGCTGGTGCAGCACGACGCGGTGCTGGAAGCGGCAGTGGTCGGCGTGGATCATGGCGGGCTCGTCAAGACGCGTGCGTTCGTCGTGTTGAAGCGCGAATTCGCGCCGTCTGAGATACTCGCGGACGAGTTGAAAGCCTTCGTCAAGGAACGGCTCGCGCCGCATAAGTACCCGCGCGATATCGTGTTCGTCGACGACTTGCCCAAGACCGCCACCGGCAAGATTCAACGCTTCAAACTGCGCGAACAGTCATAAGGTGATCCATGCAGAACCCCGCAACCGCAACCACGGATAGCGACTTCGCCGAACTTCCCGCTACGGCGGCACATGGGCCGTTGAGTATCGAATATTGCTGGGTGAATGAGGCAGCCGGCGAGACGCCCGGCGATGCGCCGATCGCCGTGTTCCTGCACGAAGGACTCGGTTCGATTGCGATGTGGCGCGACTGGCCGCAGCGATTGTGCGAGCGGCTCGGCATGCGTGGACTGGTGTATTCGCGTCCCGGCTATGGACGCTCGACGGCGCGTGCGCATCAGGTGAAGTGGCCCGTCGACTTCATGACGGCGCAAGCGCGCGATATCCTGCCCGCTTTGCTCGATGCGCTCGCTTTCGACATGCAGGAGCGCAAGCGCATGTGGGTGATCGGCCATAGCGACGGCGGCTCGATCGCGCTACTGTATGCGGCGCTGTTTCCAGATGCATTGGCGGGCGCGGTGGCTATTGCGCCGCACGTATTCGTCGAAGACATTTCTGTGGAGAGCATCGCGCAAACCAGGCAGTTGTACGAGACCACCGGTCTGCGCAGCAAACTCAGCCGCTATCACGCCGACGTCGACTCCGCGTTCTATGGCTGGAACGATATCTGGTTGAATCCGGCCTTCAGGGCGTGGACCATCGCCGGGGAACTGGTGGGTATCCGCAAGCCCTTGCTCGCGGTACAAGGCCATGACGACAACTACGGCACGATGGCGCAGATCGATACGATCGCCGAGCGCGCGCCCCATGCTGAACTGGTCAAACTCGATGCTTGCGGACACTCGCCGCATCGCGACGCGCCAGACGCGTTGAATGAGGCGATAGCGGCGTTCGTTGCGAAACAGCGTTAGCTGAAACCCGTTCGTTTGAACCGTTATGCAACTGCGCCACCCGCGCCGTTTTTTTTATGCGGCACAAATTAACAAGTGTGCTTCGTACAAGAGATATTATTGGGCAAGCATTCAAAACACTTGTAGACTTCCGCGCAACCTCGCTGATTTCCTTAATCGCCAGAAACATTAAAACAACAAATCCGCTTAATGACCCAACATCGGACCCAACATCGGACCGCGTATTGGACCGCGCATCGGACCGCGCATCGGATTTCACATCGATTCAATGCCAATGAAGCTGTCCGGTTTCGTGATTCCGCTCAGCCGCACGCTTCATTGAGCGCATTCATCCCGCTGCGTCAAACAGCTCGTCTGCTCAATTCACCATTTCCATTCCAGATTCACCGCTCGCTTTTCCCGCTTTCTGTTGCACGCATGCTCCGGGCCGGCCGCGCGAAGCGGATGATCCAGCCGGCCCTTTCTCTTTTCTCCTTTGTATTCTTTCACCTGACAGATTATTGATATGGGCCAGATCATCGTTGTTCTTTTCTTTGCATTCGTTATTGGCGCCGCAGCGGTATTCGCGTCGAAATCGCTACGTAAGGATCACCAGCCACAAATGCGCTACGGCGTGATTGCATTCGTCTTGGTCACGGCTGCCGGGCTTCTGTTTTCGTGCTTTACCCAGGTTTCGCAATCGCGCATCGGCGTGGTGACCACATTCGGACATATCGAATCCGAAACACTATCCGAAGGCCCGCATCTGGTCAGTCCGGTTTCGCGCGTGCATGAAGTGTTCATCGGGCTGGATGTCGCCAAGGTGGAAGGCGCTCAGGCCGAGCGCGAACTTGCGCGCGTGAAGTTCGAAGCGGACCAGCAGATCGCCAAAGCGCGCGGCGAAGCGGAATCGATCGCGATTCAGGCGCAGGCCGTCAAGACCAACGGTGGTCAGGAATATCTGCAGTTGCAGGCGATCAACCGCTGGGACGGCAAGCTGCCGACCTACATGGGTGCCGGCGCGCCGCTGCCGTTTCTGAGCATCGAGAAGTAAAACGCCGCGTTGCCGCTGCCCGACCCATGGGCAGCGGCACCTCCTCACCGCACCTTCACAAAAGTTACACGGGTCAGCGATTATTCTTCCGATCGCTGACCTGGGCACCTGCATGCCCTCGCGCACCGTCCCCCGTGCCGGAGACATTCCATGTCCGTCGTGTCGAAGCCTGTTGCTGCATCACGTCGCAAACGTTTGGCAGGAGCGCTGATTGCCGCGTCCTTCTGCGCGCTGATCAGCGCATGCAGCAACGACGACGACAAGGCGCCCGGCACCAGCACCGTTCATTCCAGCAGCACCGCCGATCAGAACAGCAACACCGCGCAGGTCTTGTCGGCGAACCCGTCTTCCGCCTCACCCGTATCACCCGCTCTCACGATTCAAACCCCCGCGCGGCTTGCAGCAGGCGCCGACACCGCTCTGCCGGCCGCCGCGTCGGCGCCACTCGCCACACCCGTCATTCACACCGTAGATTGAGTTCCGTGACCCTCGCGACGCGCGGCTCACGCCAAGGCTGCGCGTTTCGTTCCTCTCCAGTGAAGATCGAAAGCCAAAACCATGACCTTAAAAAATCGCCGTGATTTTCTGCGCTCCGCCGCGCATGCCGCCGGTTCCGTCACCGCGTTGAGCATGCTGCCGCCGGGCATCCGCAACGCTCTCGCGATCCCCGCCAACAACCAGACCGGCAGCATTCGCGACGTCGAACACATCGTCGTGCTGATGCAGGAAAACCGCTCGTTCGACCACTACTTCGGCACGCTCAAGGGCGTGCGCGGTTTCGGCGATACGCGCGCGATCAAGCTGCCCAACGGCAAGCCCGTGTGGTATCAGCCGCTCGCCGCCGATCTCGGCTATGTGCTGCCGTTCCGTCCGAGCGCGCCGAACCTCGGCCTGCAATTCCTGCAAGACCTCGCGCACGACTGGAACAGCACGCACGCCGCATGGAACGGCGGCCGCTACGATCAATGGGTGCCCGCCAAGAGCGCCACGACGATGGCCTACCTCACGCGCGACGACATCCCGTTTCACTATCAACTCGCCGACGCCTTCACGATTTGCGACGCCTACCACTGTTCGCTGATGGGCCCGACCGATCCGAACCGCTACTACATGTGGAGCGGCTGGGTCGGCAACGACGGCAACGGCGGCGGTCCGGTGATCGACAACTCCGAACTCGGCTACGGCTGGTCGACCTATCCGGAAGTGCTGCAAAACGCAGGCATTTCGTGGAAGATCTACCAGGACGCCGGCACCGGTCTCGACGCGAACGGCTCGTGGGGCTGGACGCAAAATGCGTACATCGGCAACTACGGCGACAACTCGCTGCTCTACTTCAACCAGTACCGCAACGCGCAGCCGGGCAATCCGCTGTACGACAACGCGCGCACCGGCACCAACGCGGCGAAGGGCGACGGCTACTTCGACATTCTCAAGCGCGACGTGCAGAACAACGCGCTGCCGCAAGTCTCGTGGATCGTCGCGCCGGAAGCGTATTCCGAGCATCCGAACTGGCCCGCCAACTACGGCGCGTGGTACATCGACCAGGTCTTGCAGGTTCTCACCTCCAATCCCGAGGTGTGGAGCAAGACGGTGTTGCTGATCAACTACGACGAGAACGACGGCTTCTTCGATCACATGGCGCCGCCGTTCGCACCGGCGTCGAGTGCGAACGGTTTGTCGACGGTCGATACCAGCAATGAAATCTATCCGGGCGACTCGAAGACGGTCGCCGGCCCGTACGGTCTCGGCCCGCGCGTGCCGATGCTGGTCGTCTCGCCGTGGTCGAAAGGCGGCTACGTGTGTTCGGAAGTGTTCGACCATACGTCGGTGATCCGCTTCATCGAAAAGCGCTTCGGCCAGCAGCACAATCTCGGCGAATCGAACATCACCCCGTGGCGCCGCGCGGTGTGCGGCGACCTGATGTCGGCGTTCAACTTCAGCAACCCGAACGATGCCTTCCCGACGCTGCCGAGCACGAGCGCTTATGTGCCGCCCGATCAGAATCGCCACCCTGACTATATTCCGCTCCCGCCGGCCGTCCAGGCTGTGCCCAGGCAGGAACCCGGCGTGCGCCCGGCTCGCGCGCTGCCGTACGAACTGTTCGTGCGGGTACACGGCGAGGGCGCGGCCGGCAAGCTGGCGATGCGTTTCGTCAACACGGGCCGCGCCGGCGCAGTGTTTCTCGTTTATACGGCGTATAGCCTCGACGCGCCGCGCACCTATACGGTCGAAGCGGGCAAACGCCTTCAGGACCAGTTGCCGCTGAATCCCGACGGCTCGTACGATTTCACCGTGCACGGCCCGAACGGTTTTCTGCGGCGCTTCTCGGGCACGCCGATTGCCAGAAGCTGGTGGAACGGGGGCGATATCGCACGGCCTGAAGTCGCCGAAGGTTACGACGTCGCGAACGGGAATCTGCAACTACGTCTGGAGAATGTGGGCAGCGCGCGTTGCCAGTTCACCATCGTCAACGCGTATGACCCGAACAACGTGATCAGGCATTCGGTGCGCGGCGGCGATACCGAACAGCTGTACCTCGATCTGCGCAACGCGCATGGCTGGTATGACCTGGCGATCACAGTCGATACCGATCCCACCTTCGCACGACGCCTTGCCGGACACGTGGAAACCGGCAATAGCAGCATGAGCGATCCGGCGCTGGGCGCTTGAGCTTCAGTTAAACGTCTTGCCGGAAACAACGGCCGCTGCGATAAAACGCAGCGGCCGTTTTTTCGCTCGTCATGCGCTTCCGGGCATCCGCCTCAAGCCGCGATACGGCGTCACGCACGGCGGATAGCGATCCAGTTGCGCCTGCATCAAATGATGCGGCCGTCCATACGCAAAATAGCCGACAGTGCGGGACCGGCGGCAGCCGGTCCTTTATCCTGCACGCTTGTTCCGGGCGGCGCGACTGGCGCGCCACCGAAGCAGCAATCCGACGAGAGCCGCGAACGCGGCGGTCGCTGCATAGCCGGCGAACCGGATGGCGTGTTCGCTGGGCAGGCGGGAGATCAGTACGACGATAACGGCTAGCGCAAGCAGCGCTAGAAATCCGATCATCAATTTCATCGCCGCCTCCACCCCGAATGTTTTGAAGTACTACCCCGCACCGCCGTAAAAAACGGCACAACCACGACAGGCACCCCTAGCATACCTGTGGGCGACGCACGCGGTGCAGTCGGGGAAACCAGACACAGAACCTCCGGGCTCAAGCGCTTAACCGCGCGCTCAACCGCGCCCACTCCCTCTCGCCTGCGCCAACATAAACTCGATAAACGTCGAAGCGGCCCGGGTGTGATGCCGATTCGGCATATACAGCATGTACATGTGCGTCCCAAAGATACTGAGCCGCCACTCATCGAGCGCAGTCACCACGTCGCCGCGGCGAAGATCCTCCTGCACCACATAATCAGGCACGAGCCCCACACCAAGACCCGCCAGCACAGCCTGACGCAAAAACAAAAAGTTCTCGGAAATGATCGTCGGCTCCAGCAGCACTTCATGCCGCTCGTCGCGCAGATAGGCTGCAACGCGCAGCTGTTTGCCGACCACTGCCGCGGTGATCAGCGGCGCGGTCCGCAGATCGTCGAGCTTCTCCGGCATGCCGTGGCTCTCGGCAAAAACCGGCGAAACGCAAGCAACATATCTCACCGGCCCCATATCGCGCGCGACCAGATTCTGCGGCGGCTCCGACATTACCCGCACCGCGATATCAACCTCATCGCGCATCAAATCTTCGACGCGATTCTCGAACATCACGTCCAGCACGATGCCCGGATAGAGACGCTTGAACGCAATCAGCCAGTCCGCCATCACCAGTTGCCCGTAACCGCTCGGCACGCTCAACCGCACCCGCCCCTGCAAGCTTTGCCCAAGCGTCGTGACCGACTCGTGCGCGGCGAGCAGCGCGTTCTGAATCGTGCGGCCGTGTTCGTACAGTTGCAGACCGATTTCGGTCGGCTCGACCCGGCGGGTAGTGCGCCTCACCAGTTGCAAGCCGATTGAGCGCTCGAGCTGGTTCAGGTGATAGCTCACGTTCGCGCGGCTCATCTTCAGCCGCCGCGCGGCTTCGCTGAGGTTGCCCGCGTCGAGGATATCCACCAGCAAGGTCAACGAATTGACGTCCATGGCGACACCTTTGTCAAAATAATTTTGACAGTCTGTCAACCGTCCATGTAATTGTCAACAAACCTTGTCCAACCGACAATCGGGACATTCGGAGAGTTCGCCAGACCGGCATGCCTCGATAACAGTCAGGAGACAAGACCATGACCCTCAACCCTTCGGCCGACGTCGTGACGCGCGAATTGCGCGGCAAAGTGCTGCTGGTGACGATCGACCACGCGCCCGTCAACGCGCTCTCCGCCGATGTGCGGCGCGGCCTGCTCGCCGCGATCGAGACCGCGGACGCCGAGCCGGCCGTCGAGGCGGTGCTGATCGTCGGCGCCGGCCGCAACTTCATCGCCGGCGCGGATATTCGCGAGTTCGGCAAACCGCCGGTTCCGCCTTCGCTGCCGGACCTGTGCAACCGCATCGAAGCGTGCGCCAAGCCGGTCGTGGCGGCGATTCACGGCGCCGCGCTCGGCGGCGGCCTGGAAGTGGCGCTGGCGGCACATTATCGGCTGGCCGTCGACGGTGCGAAGCTCGGTTTGCCGGAAGTGCAACTCGGTCTGCTGCCCGGCGCGGGCGGTACGCAGCGCACGCCGCGTCTGGTGGGCGCGCAGGCCGCGCTGGATCTGATCCTGAGCGGCCGCCATGTCAGTGCGAAGGAGGCGCACGCGCTGGGTCTCGTCGACCGGCTCGGCAGCAGCGGCGACATTCTTGCCGAAGCCCTCGCCTACACGCACGAACTGCTGGCCGCGCACGCGCCGGTGCGCTGCACGCGCGACGCCGGCGCGCTGAGCGATCGCGCCGCGAACCTTGCCGCGGTCGCTGCGGCGCGTGCGGAAACGGCGAAGAAATCGCGCGGCCTGTTCTCGCCGATGAAAATCGTCGAGGCGGTGGAAGCCGCCATCGAACAGCCGTTCGAAGACGGCCTGCGACTCGAGCGCAGGCTCTTTCTGCAATGTCTCGACAGCCCGCAGCGCGCGGGGCTGATCCACGCGTTCTTTGCCGAACGCGAGGTGCTCAAGGCGCCGGAAACACGCGACGCGAAACCGCGCGCGCTCGGCAAGATCGGCGTGGTCGGCGGCGGCACGATGGGCGCGGGCATCGCGGTCGCGGTGCTCGACGCGGGGCTGCCGGTGACGATGATCGAACGCGACGAAGCATCGCTCGCGCGCGGCCGTGCGCACATCGAAAAGGTCTACGACGGCCTGATCGCCAAAGGCCGCATGAGCACCGCCGCGAAAACGGACGTGATGACGCGCTGGAGCGGCAGCACTTCGTACGACGCGCTCGCCGACGCCGATCTGGTGATCGAAGCGGTATTCGAAGACATGCCGGTCAAGCAAGCGGTGTTCGCCGAACTCGACCGCGTCTGCAAAGCGGGCACGGTACTCGCGACCAACACCTCGTATCTCGACATCGACGCGCTCGCGGCCAGCGTGGCGCGCCCGGCCGACGTGATCGGCCTGCACTTCTTCTCCCCCGCCAACGTCATGAAGCTGCTGGAAGTGGTGGTGCCGAAGCAGGTCAGCGCGGACGTGGTCGCCACCGCGTTCGAACTCGCGAAGAAGCTGAAGAAGACGCCGGTGCGCGCGGGCGTGTGCGACGGGTTCATCGGCAATCGCGTGCTCGCCGTGTATCGCGCCGCTGCCGATGCAATGATGGAAGACGGCGCATCGCCCTATCAGATCGATGCAGCCGTGCGTGCGTTCGGCTTCCCGATGGGTCCGTTCCAGGTGGTCGATCTGGCGGGCGGCGACATCGGCTGGGCCGCGCGCAAGCGGCGCGCCGCCACGCGTAATCCGCAAGCTCGCTACGTGCAGATCGCCGACCGTCTTTGCGAACGCGGCTGGTTCGGCCAGAAGACGGGACACGGTTTTTATCTGTATCCCGAAGGATCCCGCAGCGGCACACCCGACCCCGAAGTCGAAGCGATCATCGACACCGAGCGCAAACGCGCCGGCATCACACCGCGCACCTTCACCGACGAAGAAATCATCCGCCGCAATATGGCCGCGATGATCAACGAAGGCGCCAACGTCGTACGTGAAGGCATCGCGCTACGGCCGCTCGATGTCGACGTCGCCTTCCTGTACGGTTACGGCTTTCCGCGTTATCGCGGCGGTCCGATGAAATATGCGGACATGGCCGGTCTGCCGACGATCCTTGCCGATATCCGTGAGTTCGCCAAGGAAGACCCGCTGTTCTGGCAGCCGTCGCCGTTGCTGGTGGAACTGGTCGAACGCGGCGCCGATTTCGCGAGCCTCAATCAGACGGTTTGAAACGGCGCGTCTAACAGCACATCGACAGGCGGCGACGCGCTCGCCGCCTGTCTGCCCAATATCTACGGAAGAACCCGCTATGGATCTGAACTTCAAGCCTGAAGAAGAAGCCTTCCGCGCCGAAGTACTCGGTTTTCTGCGTGACAAGCTCCCGCAGCGTCTCGCCGACAAGGTGCACGGCGGCCGGCGCCTGACGCGCGCCGACATGGCCGAGTGGCACGCGGTCCTCAACGCCCAAGGCTGGCTCGCCAATCATTGGCCGAAGGAGTATGGCGGTCCCGGCTGGAGCGCGGTGCAAAAATTCATCTTCGAGAACGAATGTGCATTGGCGGGTGCGCCGCGCGTCGTGCCGTTCGGCGTCAACATGCTCGGTCCGGTGCTGATCAAATACGGCAACGAAGCGCAAAAGCGCCACTGGCTGCCGCGCATTCTCGACGGCTCCGACTGGTGGTGCCAGGGCTACTCGGAACCCGGCGCGGGCTCCGACCTGGCTTCGGTTAAAACCACTGCCGTGCGCGGCGCCGATGCGCACGGCGAGCACTACATCGTCAACGGCCAGAAAACGTGGACCACGCTCGGCCACTACGCGAACATGATCTTCTGCCTCGTGCGCACCGCCACCGACGTGCGCAAGCAGGAAGGCATCAGCTTCCTGCTGATCGACATGAATACGCCCGGCGTCGAAGTACGGCCGATCATCACGCTCGATGGCGAGCATGAAGTCAACGAAGTGTTTTTTACCGATGTGCGCGTGCCGGCTGAGAACCTCGTCGGCGAAGAGAACAAGGGCTGGACCTACGCCAAATACCTGCTCACGTATGAGCGCACCAATATCGCGGGCGTCGGCTTCTCGGTCGCCGCGCTCAATCGGCTGCGCAAGATCGCCGCGAAACAGCAGCGCAATGGCCGGCCGCTCGCGGAAGATCCGCAGTTTGCGGCTCGCATGGCGCGCGTCGAGATCGACCTGGAGAACATGAAGACCACCAACCTGCGCGTGATCGCCGCGGTGGCCGGCGGCGGCGTGCCGGGCGCGGAGAGTTCGATGCTGAAGATTCGCGGCACCGAGATCCGCCAGGAAATCTCGTCGCTCACGCGGCGCGCGATGGGACCCTACGCGCAACCCTTCATCGAGGAGGCATTGCACGACGGATATGAAGGCACGCCTGTCGGCCCGGACGAAGCCGCAAGCGCCGCTTCCTTGTATTTCAACAATCGCAAGCTGTCGATCTTCGGCGGCTCGAACGAAATCCAGAAGAACATCATTTCCAAAATGATCCTGGGACTGTAAGAGGCGCACTCCATGAATTTCCTGCACACCGAAGACCGCCGCATGCTGGTGGATACGCTCAATCGCTTCATCAGCGAGCAATACGGCTTCGAGACGCGCGACAAGATCGCGCGTTCGGCGGAAGGCTTCAGCGCCGAGCTGTGGAATCGCTTCGCAGAACTCGGCATGATCGGCGCGTTGTTCGATGAAGCGCAGGGTGGCTTTGGCGGCGGCGGCTTCGATATCGCCGTGGTGTTCGAGAGCCTGGGCCGCGGTCTCGTGGTCGAGCCGTTTCTCGACACGCTGATCGTCGGCCAGGCCATTGCACGCAGCGGCAACGATACGCAGAAAGCGATGCTTGCCGGATTGATCGACGGCTCGCGGCTCGTCGCGCTCGCGCATGGCGAGCCTGATAGTCACTATGAACTGTCGCGCGTGACGACGCGTGCCGCGCGCAGCGGCGACGCATGGCGGCTGAACGGCGCGAAGGCGGTGGTTCAGCAAGGCGAGGGCGCCGGGTCATATCTGGTCTCGGCGCGCACGCACGGCGCGGACGACGATGAAGACGGCATCGCGTTGTTGCTCGTGCCTCGCGACGCAGCGGGCGTGAACGTGCGCGGCTATCGCAGGATCGACGGCGGCCGCGCGGCTGAAGTCACGTTCGACGACGTCGCGCTCGGTGATGACTGCTTGCTCGGCACGGCCGGCGATGGTTTTGCGACGCTCGAATACGGCATTGGCTGCGGCGTGCTCGCGCTGTGTTCCGAGGCAGTCGGCGCGATGGATGTCGCGAAGGACTCTACGCTCGAGTATCTGCGCACCCGTAAGCAGTTCGGCGTGCCGATCGGCAGCTTCCAGGCCTTGCAGCACCGGATGGCTGACCTGTTGCTCGAGATCGAGCAGGCGCGCTCGGCGGTGATCAATGCCGCTGCGGGGCTTGCGGGTGAGCGCAAAGTGCGGGAAAGGGCGCTCTCAGCGGCCAAATACAGCATCGGGCGGATAGGCGCGCTGGTTGCCGAGGAGTGCATCCAGTTGCATGGCGGCATTGGCATGACTTGGGAGTTGCCGCTTGCCCATTATGCGAAGAGGTTGGTGATGATCGATCATCAGCTTGGGGATGAAGATCACCATCTCGAACGGTATATCTCGCTTGGCCGCGGTTGAGGGCCGTCAAGCCGGCGCCCTTCGCCTCAAACTCGCGCCAATATGCTCATCGGGCAAATACGCGCGCCCACGCCCAAACAACTTTTCACGCAGCGTCCCTTCGGCGTAAGCCGTCTTGTAAGCGCCTCGTTCCTGCAACTCGGGAATCACCAGATCGATGAAAGCGCTGTAGCATTCCGGCGTAACAGTCCGGGCCAGATTGAATCCGTCGATATCGGTTTGCTCGATCCACCCGATCAGCTCATCGGCAACTTGCGCGGGCGTGCCGACAATCGCCGGATAGCGGCCGCCCAATTGCAATTCTTCGCGCAGAATCTGCGCGACAGTGCGCTCCTTGCCCGCGCCGGTGAGATTCTTCATCACTGATTCGATCGCGTTGTTCTTTGCGTAGCGAATCGGCTCGTCCGGCGCGTAGCGGGAAAAATCGATGACGCTCGAACTGGCATAGTGCGCAAGACCCGCTTCCGGGCTCGCATAGCGCGCGTATTCGGCGTACTTCTCACGCGCTTCTTTCTCGGTCGGCGCCACGATGACGGACAACCCCATGAAGAACTTGATGTCCTCGGGATTGCGCCCTTCGTTGCGCACGGCCGCGCGCACGTCGGCCACCAGCTGCCTCAGCGCGGCTGGCTTCTGCTGCGAAACGAACACGCACTCCGCATGGCGCGCCGCAAACTGCTGGCCGCGCCCCGACGAACCCGCCTGAAAAAGAACCGGCGTGCGTTGCGGCGACGGCTCGGACAGGTGATAACCGTCGACGTTGTAGTAACGCCCGTGATGCTCGATCCGATGCACCCTGGCAGGATCATCTTTTGTCTCTGTAACCCATCGTAAAAACGAGTTTTTCAATCCATGCGCAGCCGTCATCGCGTTGACATTGGGAATAGTGGTCCCGCCTCGCGTCGACTCGACCGTGATCGGCCGGGTGACCAGACTGGCTACGTATAACCGCGATATGCAGGTCTTTGCGCCGTACCGCGCGCCGCGCGAGCGCGCTCCCCGTCTAATGGCTCTCCTCACGCGCATCGATCAGCGTGCGATCCAGACCGTATTTCCTGAGCTTCTGATACAGCGTGCTCTTCGCTATGCCCAGGTGCCGGGCTGCGGAGGTCAGGTTCCCACGAGAGATGATGATCGCATTGCGAATCGCACTATGCTCCGTCGTTTCCAACGTCACGCGACCATCGCGCGAAACCGGCTCGTCACCTCTGGAGCTCACCTGCCCGTTGCTCGAGCGCAGCTCCGGAGGCAGATCATCGAGCGTCAGCCTCTCCGCGCTTGCTGTGAGAAGCATGCTCTCGACCACGTTGTGAAGCTCCCTGACGTTGCCAGGCCATGAATACGCGTCGAGCGCCGCAATAACGCCGGCGTCAATCTCGGGGTTTGCCCCGCCTTGCTCGGTCGCGAACTGACGGACGAGATGTTCGGCCAGGCGGCGAATGTCCCCCGGCCGGTCGCGCAATGGAGGAATACGGATACTCGTGACGGCGACGCGATAGAAGAAATCCATCCGGAAGCGCCCTTCTGCGACCTCCTTTCTCAAGTCGCGATTGGTCGCCGCAACGAGCCGAAAAGTCACTTTCCTCGGAACGTTTTCACCGAGCCGATAGATTTCCCCCTGCTCGAGTACCCGCAGGAAATGCGGCTGCAGATCCACCGGCATTTCGCCGATTTCGTCGAGAAACAAGGTCCCGCCATTGGCCGCTTCGATCTTGCCAAGTGCGCCGCCGCGGCGCGCGCCAGTGAACGCGCCGTCGCCGTAGCCGAACAATTCGCTCGCCAGGAGTTCGCGCGACAGGCCGCCACAGTTGAGCGCAACGAAGGGGCCATCGTTCGCCTCGCTTGCCTGGTGAATTCCTCTCGCAAACAGTTCCTTGCCTACTCCAGTCTCGCCTAGCAGCACGACCGGTGCGCGTGAACGGGCGATCTGGCGAGCCCTGCCGACGGCATCGAGCAGTGCCGGGGCTTCGCCAAGAATGCTCTCGAAACCGGCCGCCGCCTTGTCGTCGGCACAGCCACGTAGTGTGCTGACCGCCCTGCGCACGGAGGCCGTGCGACGCACGAACGGAATGATAAGCAAACTGCCGATGCGCCTGCCGTCGTCGATCACCGGCTCGATCCAGTCGGGCTGGATCCAGTGAGGCAGATCGGCGGGCGAAATGTATGCAACTGAGGCGTCTGTGGCGAGTGCGAGGATGCGCCTCGGTCGGGTGAGAGAAAGATCGCCGCCGGCGGCCGCAATCGCAGCTTCGGCGTGTTCGTTGACCTTGATCGGATAGCCGCCGTGATCGAACACAACCGCACCATCGGTCGCGAGCTTCGCCATTCGGCTCACGCAGCGATCGAGTAGCCGATAGCGAAGTTCCATTGTCCGCGCAGCCAGACGGCTTTCAATACGGCTGGCGGCCGTGACGACCAGTGCCAGGCTATGACGATTGTAGGATTCAGATAACCCGGACACATCGATGACGCCAATGATCGTGCCGTCGCGCGGATCACGGATCGCGTTGGCCGAGCAGGTCCAGCGCTTGATGCCGACGCAGAAGTGCTCGGCAGAATGGATCTGCACGGGCTGGCCAACCTCGATCGCAGTACCGATCGCATTGGTGCCACAAATCATCTCGTTCCAGGACGCGCCGGGCAGGAGCTGGATCCCGTGGGCCGACGCGATGGCGGCCGGGTCGCCTTCCAGGTTAAGGATGGTGCCGGCCGGTTCGGCAAGGGCCATGATCGTTTCGGTTTGAGCCAGAAAATCGCGGGCGTGCGCCATTACCGGCGCGCTTGCCTCAACCAGATCGCGGTGATTGCGTTGCAACGAGTACAGCAGGTGCTCGTCCAGTGGCGGCGGCGCGTGACCCAACCTGGGATCGACCTGTCGCTCGACGCAGCGTTGCCACGATGTGTCAACGAGGTGCCGCACGACACTGTGCGGTACTTCCCCGCCGTTCAGGAATCGCTCCCATGCAGCCATGATGACCGCTTCGTCGCCGGGGTTCGAGAACATCTGTGTGGCATCCGACATGCCCATACTTGTCTCCTTTTTTATATCGCCTTGTACTAGCGGTTAGGCGTGTCATGCGGCTTGCGCGGTTATCGCTGCCGCGCCGCAACATGGCAAACCCATTCGGCTCACGCAAGGAGAAGGGCAAGATCGATGCCATCGATTGAATGCCACAGGAGAATGTTCAGTGCGCCACCCGGCGTTCGATTTCCGGACGACGGACGGATCAGACACCGTTCGATTTTCAAACGGTGTCTGCGCGCCGGCGCGCTCGTTCGGATAATCCTTTTTGCGCCGCATCAAACTGCGCTCGTGGAGCGGCTTATGAACGCAGCAACGTCTCTCAGTCGACTGCGGGCCGGGCGCGGTAAAAGCCGCGCCCTGCCCTTTACGCTAGTCAACGCGCTCGGGAACCGGCAACTGCAACCACTCCTTGTAGAACGCCTCGATATCCGGCTCGAAATCGTGAATCACCGGATACCACGGCGTTGGCGCTTCGACGTCGTGCATGGTTCCGCAACTCGGGCAGTAGTACTCGCGGTAGACCTGCCACTGGGTGTCGGGGGCCATGAGCTTCGGATAGACCTCGAGCATGGCCTCTTCGGTGTCGCGCACATAGACGTTGGCGTACAGTTTCCAGTTCTCGCGGTAGTCGCAGAACTCATGGCCACAGTCGCACTTGACTAGCCAGTGCTTGCTCTTCACGGCCTGCACGATATGCAGGTGCGGCCCAAGCGGCAAGACGATCTTGTCGGGCCATGCGACCTTGCCCTGCAATACTTCGAGGTACTGGCTAAAACGCTCCTGATCTTTCGGCATGGACAACATGCGCACGGTCGTGTCCCAGTCGAGTCGCCCCTCGACCAGATTGCTGACCTGTTCTTTCGTGTAAGCAGACATTTCGATACTCCTTGATTCGCTTCGATATCGATACCGGTATGGATTACTCTTCGACCTGAACCACCGTGGTCACGTCGGGCAGCAACGAGAGATCCATCCGGTATTTCGAGCCGTAGGACGGCACGTCCAGCTCTGCCTCGGTCATATTCCAGTCGGCAGGGAGGTCCCAGAACTTGCGGAAGTCGTTGAGGAATTTCTCCGACAACCCGAAGCTGGTCGCGAACATGTGACGCACCGGGCGCGACGCATGTTTGGTGAGAACGCGCTCGCGCTCTTCCTTCATCCATTCCCGCGTCGGCAACGAGCGCGCAAGCCGCTCCGCGCGAATTTCTCCGCGGCGCTTCACGGTCTTTTGCGCATCGACCGCCCAGATTCCCGTGGCGTCCTGTGACAACACCGCGCCGTATACCTTCCCGGCAAATTCGGGGAGCAGGAAGCCGTTGTTGAGATCCTTCGCAATCGCTTCAGCTTCCCGATCGAGCGGGTCACCAAAGCCCGGACCGCCGCGCAGATAATTGAGGTACAGGTCGTGGTTTTCGTAGCAATCCTCCGTCGTCATGCATTGCTTGTCGCGCTTGACCCTGGAAGTCGCATCGATGTGCCGCTCGTAGTCCGGCGCGTCGGGATTCGTGTCGCCGCCGAGGGGCAGCGAGAGCCCCTGCGCAATGCGCTCTTTCAGGCCCGTCTTGTGAGCCTCGAACCGGTAACCGGTAGCAGACGGATAGCCGCCCATGAACCCCCAGTCGCTGTTCATGTAGCCATTGCCCATGAAGAACATGGTCCAGTCCTGGGCTTTCCAGACCATGCGCAGGGTTTCGAAACCACACCCACCGCGATACTTGCCATAGCCGCCGGAATTGGCTTTGACGTTGCGCCCGAGATAGAGCAACGGTTCGGCCATCTCCCAGATCTCGATGTCGCCCATGTCGCCTTCGGGGTTCCAGATCGCAGCCGCGTGATTGAGACCGTCCTTGATGGCGCCGGCGCCCGTGCCACACGACGAGGCCTCGAAGCTGTTGACCGCGTGCACCTCACCGTCCTGGTTGATGCCGCCGCCTTGCAGCCAGTTCGACGTATTGGCATTGCCCGCGTTGACTTCTTCCAGATAGCCACGGCTGAAGTACGCCTGGCCGAGCCCCCGCCACATGGCACTCCACCCCGACACCAGGAAGTGCCATGCATAGGCGTGCCCGGTGCGGCGATCGTCCGGATTCATCCATGTGCCCTTGGGCAGGCGGAACTCCGTGCCGAAGTAGGCGCCGTCGTTGATGCGCTGGGTCGGCACCAGGGTCTGGGTCATCATGACCCAGATGCCGCTCGTGAACGCCACGTGGTGCGCGTTATAGGTGTGCCATCCCCAGCGGCTCGCGCCTTCGAAATCCAGCCGCCACGTAGCGTCGGGGCGGATCGTCATTTCCACCGGCGAGTGCATGATGGTGTCGATCTTGGCGAAGGCCGAAGGCGTCTGGATATCTTCGTGGGCGTAGGGCACATCCACAAAGGCGACCTTGCGGTATTTGCCGGGCAGCGTCATTGCCTTGATGCGGCTTTGCAGGCCACGACGACCCTCTTCGATGACCTCATAGCTGAACTTCTCGTAGGCTTCCAGCCCCTCGGTGGCGATGACCTCTTCGACCATGTCGCGGATCATGTGGCAACCGGCGATCCGGGTGCGCTCGTCCAGGATCCAGTATTTCGGCGTGCGTACCGAGCGCTGGCTTTCATGCAGCCAGTCGCGCAACGGCTGGTCGTTCACGCCGGTCTTGCGGCAGGTGATCTGGTAGCCGTCGCCGAAGCGCTGGACCTGGCCCGTCGACATCGAACCCGGCGTCACCGCACCGGTGTCGATCACGTGCGTCACGCCACCCACCCAGCCGATGAGTTTGCCGGCCCAGAAAATCGGCACGATCGTCGCAATATCGCAAGGGTGAACGTTGCCGATCGAGCAGTCGTTATTGGTGAACATGTCCCCCGGGTTGATGCCTGGGTTGTCCTCCCAATTGTTCTCGATCATGTACTTGATCGCGGCGCCCATCGTGCCGACGTGGATGATGATGCCGGTCGAGGTCAGCACACAGTCGCCAACCGCGTTGTACAGCGTGAAGCACAATTCGCCTTCCTGCTCCACGATCGGCGACGCGGCAATCTTCTTCGCGGTTTCGCGAGCGTGCACCAGACCGCCGCGGATCTTGGAGAACAGTTTCTCGTAGCCGATCGGATCCTTCTCGCGCAACTCGAGCCGGGCGAGCCCGTTGTAATGGCCCGTCTTGCTGGTGCGCGCCATGATCTCGGCGCGGAACGCTTTCAGGGTCTTGCCGTTGGCGAGCAGTTCGGGCTGGCCGACTTCCTTGGATGACATGAGGTTCATTTTCGTCTCCTTACTTCACTTCTTGCAGATGGAACAGACGGTGCTTGTCGAGCGTGGTCTCGAAACCATCAGGCACGACGAAGGTGGTGGACGCGGACTCGATGATGGCCGGCCCCACGATGTGGTTACCCGCCATGAGAGACTCCATCTGCCAGATGTCGGCTTCGACCCATGTCTTGTGGCGATAGAACGGGCGCTTGCCGAGATACGCAGATTTGGGCGGTGTTTCGCCTGCTTCCGGGTCCTCCGGCAGCACCGGCTTCTGCGTGGCGACAAGGCCGCGCATGATCGCGCCGGTAGCGCTGAAGCCCAGTTCCGGTGAGCGGGCGGAACTCGCGTACACCCTCGAGTAGGTTTCCTCGAACGCGTCGGTGATCTTCTTCCAGTCCGCCGCGGTGATGGCGGCGCTGATCGGCGAAGTGATCTCCAGATCGTTCAGTTGTCCCATGTACTGCATCCGGTAGCCGGGCAACAACGTGATGTCTTCCAGCTTGAAGCCGTTGATGACGAACTCCTCCACGACCTTGTCGGCCAGTTCCTTCCACGCGTCCTGAATCACCGCACAGGCCGCCGCTTTCTGTTCATCGGGGGCGTCCGGCGCGACCGCGATATCCACGCTCTTGTCGTAGCGGTACTCGAAGTCCGCGCATGCGCAACCGAACGCAGAGAATCCGGCTGCCCATGCAGGGACGATCACGTCCTTGAAGCCCAGGCCTTCCGTATATCCGTAGGTATGCACCGGCCCTGCCCCGCCGTACGAGAAGCACACGAAGTCGGTGGGGTTGTAACCCTTCGCGCTGATGTTGGCGCGCAGGTACTCGTGCAGGCTGAGGTCGAGCAGTTCGATGACGCCCGCAGCGGCATCTTCCACAGAGAGGCCAAGCGGATCGGCGATCTGGGCCTTGATGTGTTGCCGTGCGCGTTCGACGTCGAGCTTGATCGCGCCGCCGAGGAAGTTGTGGGGGTTGAGATAGCCCAGCACCACATGGCAGTCGGACACCGACACCGTATCGAGTCCGCTTTCCGGCCAGCATGTACCCACGCGATAACCCGCGCTATCGGGCCCGAGCTTGATGGAACCGCTATAGGGGTCGAGCCGCACAAAGCTGCCCGCTCCTGCGCCCACCGAATCCATCGCTACCAGCGGCAGCGACAGCACGAGACGAGCCATGTCCGGATCGGAGGCGATCGCAAAGTTGCCCTTGGTGATCAGCGCCATGTCGAAACTGGTGCCGCCGATATCGCTGCATGCGATGTTCTCGTAGCCCAGTCTTTCGCCAAGCAGCCGCGATCCGATCACGCCCCCGATCGGACCGGAGAC
This sequence comes from Paraburkholderia sp. FW306-2-2C-D06C, assembly GCF_058781505.1. Taxonomy (NCBI): domain Bacteria; kingdom Pseudomonadati; phylum Pseudomonadota; class Betaproteobacteria; order Burkholderiales; family Burkholderiaceae; genus Paraburkholderia; species Paraburkholderia sp. FW306-2-2C-D06C. The sequence goes on from NZ_JBYSWU010000013.1 coordinate 58,144, forward strand.
GATCGTGCGGGCGAGCTCCCTGGCCTTCCAGCTGATCGTCCCGCCGTGCGTGGCCATCACCCGCAGATCGAACTTCGCGCCGTGCTTCCTGAAACGGTCACTGACCTTCTTCAGCGTCTGCCGGGACGGTTCGGCCGCGTAGGCTTCGAGAATGGTGGTGTTGGTGCGGTGGCTTTCCTTGCGCGACGGGTAGTAGTCGACTGACGCGAAGACCGGAATGTCCACGCCGATTTTTTTCAGTTCGTCGCGGCAGACATCGCGAGCGCGTTTTTCGCTCGATTCATTCTTGTGGGACTGCAGGAGACAAATGGCAATCGCCTTCGATCCGGCATCCACGAGTTCCCGCGTCGCCTTGCGCACTTCGTCTTCGCGCAGGGGGATGACGATTTCACCCTGGACATCGGTGCGTTCCGTCACACCGCGGGTGCGCGAAAGCGGGACCAGCGGTTCGTCGTAGCGGTGGGTGTTGAGGTGGATGCGCTCTTCGAGCGCGTAGCCGAGATAGCTCTGGATGGCACGCCCCATCGAGTGAATCTGTTCGAAGCCTCGATTGCAGATGAGCCCCACATCCAGGCCTTTGCGCTGAACCACGCGATTGAGCATCGCCGTACCGGAATAGACGCACGTCACCAGTTCGGGGTAGACCTCGTCCACTTCGCGAGCCCACTGCGTCAGCGCGTCTTTTGACGATTCCAGAATGGCCAATGACTCGTCCGCCGGATTGCTTTGGGCTTTGCCGACCACGAAGCGGCCATCTGAACGCACGAAGAAGGTATCGGTCATCGTGCCGCCGGCATCGATGCCCAATACCTGGACGTGTGAAAGTTGCTGTTCCATTAGTGTCTCCAGCTCTCCTTGATTGAACATCGCCTCAACGACGAGGCGCGATGCGAAGCGAGCATTGCGATTCGCTTCGGAGGAGATAAGTGCAAGGGGTATGCCACTGGACGGCCGAACCCGCGCGGAATCGGCAAGCCCTTGACTGGCTTGGCTCTTCAGGGCGTCTGCTGACGGACTGGAAATGGCCGACGCGTTCGTGCAGCGACCGATTCCTGGACGGTCGGCCGTTTGGAGAGCGGATTTCGAACGCAGGTCTGAAGGGGTGAGCGACGTGCAGGAGGACCTGCGTGAATGCGTGTTACTGCGGCCGCGGTAGGGTGAACCGCGAGGTTCGGTGGCGCGTCGCCTCAGCCAACGCGAGCGGGGACGTAGCGCAGCGGCGTCATGATCCCCTGTCGCAGTCGACGATGCTCAATGTCGCCGGGTAATCTGCCGGGTGGTTCCAAGGTCCTGCATCAGCGCGTACTTCCTGATCTTCTGATACAACGTGCTTTTTGCTATGCCGAGCTGCGCAGCCACCTGGGTCAGATTGCCCCGGCTTTGCTGGATCGCAACGCGGATCGACTCGGCTTCTGCCATTTCCAGCGAGCGGACCTTCTGGAGTGCAAGCGCGGACTGCACCGAGGGCGCCGTATCCTGAGCGCCTGCCAGAACGGCTGAAGCGCCGATTTCGGGCGGCAGGTGGTCCACCGTTATTGGACCATCCCGGGCCATGAGCACCGCGCCCTCGATCGCGTTGCGCAACTCGCGAACGTTGCCGGGCCATGCATAGTTCAGCAGACATTCGTACGCGACATCATCGAAGACGGCATGGGCCACGTTGTAGCGTTGACGCGAGACACGCACCCAATGCGCGATCATGTCGGGCAAGTCCGCCTTGCGTTCGCGCAGCGGTGGTATCGAGATGTTCGTGACAGCCAGCCGGTAATACAAATCCATGCGGAATTTGCCATCGGCCACGTCGGCACGCAGGTCGCGATGCGTGGCAGCGATCAGACGGAAGTTGACCTTGCGAGGCGTGTTCTCGCCCAACCGGTAGATCTCCCCTTCCTCCAGCACGCGCAACAAATGCGGCTGGATGTCGAGCGGCATTTCGCCGATTTCGTCGAGGAACAGTGTGCCGTGATTGGCCGCTTCGATTTTCCCCGTCATGCCGGATTTGCGCGCGCCAGTGAATGCCCCTTCCGCGTAACCGAACAGCTCACTGGTCAGCAGGTCGCGGGACAAGCCGCCACAATTCAGGGCGACAAAGGGGCCGTCAGCCCTCGCGCTGGCCTGATGGATGCCTTGCGCAAACAACTCCTTGCCGACGCCCGTTTCGCCGAGAAGCAGCACCGGGACCGTGGCTTTGGCAAGCTGCTGCGCTTTCTGGACAGCCGCACGCAGTGCGGGACTCGTGCCGACAATGCGCGAGAACGCCGGCGCAGGCGTGGTGTCAGCGGCCGGCATCGCGTCAGGCAGCGCAGCGGCGCGCCGACTGGCGGCCGGCGCAATCAGCATGAAGCCGAGTGTGTCGGCGTCTTCCTTGACCCGCTCGATTCGTGCGACGCGCAGCCACGCCGGTGATTGTAGCGACATCGCGCCATCTGCAATCTTCGCGATGTCCGGGATGGGAAAAGCACCCTCCAACGCGCCAGACAGACCGAGACGAGCAAATGCGGCTGGCGCCTGCGGGTTGGCTTTGACAAGCCGACCGCACTCGTCCACCACCACGACACCATCCACACGCCCGGAGCAATAGACCATGCATCGCTCCATCAGGCGCAGGCGCCGCTCCATGGCGAATTTGGCGAGCCGACTCTCGATACGCCCTGCCATTGAGACGATGAACGCCAGACTATGCTGGCTGTAGGTTTGCGCAAGCCCCGAGACGTCCAGCACGCCGAGTACCCGGCCATCCAGCGGATCGCGGACCACCGTGGCGGAGCAGGTCCACCGCTTGATGCCTGCGCAGAAATGCTCGGAACCGTGGATCTGCACCGGTTGCCGCAAAGCGAGGGCCGTGCCGATCGCGTTGGTGCCGCAATTGAGTTCTGTCCAGTTGCAACCGGGTATCAGGCGGACTTCGCCTGCCGGCTCAACGATGCGCGTATCGCCAGCCAGTTCGAGGATCATGCCGTCGGGATCGGCGAGCAGCAGGATGGTTCCCGTCTGCGAAAGGAACTCCCGTGTCTGCTGGATAAGCGGCACGCTGGCATGCATCAGGCGGTCGTTCCTGGCTCGCAGGTCGAACAGACGCCCTTCTTCCAGAGGCGGGGGCGCAGAGGTAGTACCGGGGTCCACGCTTGCGTCCAGGCAGCGGCGCCAGGAATCGTCTACCACCCCACGCAGGGCACCATTGGCCGACTTGTCACCTTGAATCAAACGTTCCCACGCCGCCATGACACTGGCGTCGCGATCCGGACTGGAGAACCAGTCCACTGGCGTACCTGTCTCTTTCATGCCGTCTCCGTATGAGCATGACTTTCTCTCCCGACCAGCGGGCTCACCCCCGCCTGATAATGTTTTCCTTTTTTGGGTCGTGAAGCGCGATTGGCCCGGTTGATAGCCCGACGACTCCTGTCCACGGCGATGAGCGCTGGGACGGCCTCGATGCTTCGAGCGTAGTGTTTTCGAACGCTTCGCTGTCCGATACAGGCCGAGGCGCTATCAGGGCCGTCGGTCGGACCGTTCCTGACGCCATGGCTGCTCTCATCAGCGCTCTGTCACGACGCAGGCGCCATGCGGACACGGGCCTCCGTTCAAATTCTATCCCTGAAAAACAGGACCGTCCGGAAATCGAACGCTTGGTACATCTGGCGCCCGCCCCGGCGACGGACCGCCAGAAAAATCTACATGGAATCAATCGCTTACACGGACCATGAATGCTGGCATAGCCCATGCGTTTAACTGGGCGGAGGCGAGCCGCAATGGTCGCTTCCAGGTTCGGTCCGATAGCCGAAGCAGCGGTTGACGGAGCACTTGACGGGAATGAGGTCGAAGGAGAAGGCGATGAACACCGGTCAGATGTCCTTGCGTTTGCTGGTCGACAAGTGGTTGGCGCCGACCCCGGCGATGCCGGTTCGCGTCACACGCTTCGGTCGCACGAGTGCGAATCACAAACGCTATGTGCGTGTCGAGGCATTGCGTTCGACCGGCCTGCTGGCGATTCTTTTCTTCAGGCACGATGACGGCTCGTGGTGCGTATTCCCGCCGAGCGTCGAAAGCGGAAGGCCAGCCATGAGGGTGTATTAGTCTGGATAGCGAACTCATGCGCCGGGCGCCCGCAGGTAATCACCGCTGAATCACTAACGATCGTCCGGGCCGAGCTAGGCTGCCGAATCTGACTATCTTGGCAGGCACCGAAGCAAGCCTGCAACGGATAGCTCAACGGCGGTTGGACAACTTCTAGCGGCATTGACGAGCAGATGACCAAGCATCGCGGGGGCAACCCAAATTGAAGAAGCGCCCGGACGTACAAAGAACGTCCAGGGGAATCCGATGTTAATTTGATGGTCGCTGTGCAGGTCGCGGAAAAACAAGACCGCGCAGAGCCTTGACTCTGCGCGCTTCCACCCGCCATCACTGGCGGAGACTCCCTCTGGCAAAAGATCGATAGGCCGCGCTAGTGCCCATCACACGTCCTTGCTTCTCGGAGGCGAATCAGTTGCTCTTCCCGGTCGACGTACATTTGGACGGTTAGCAGTCCCATCCGAAGCCGTCAAGAATGACCGCGCGTTACCGGCATGACCGGTTCCCGTGCGCGCAGCACGGGAACCGGTACGCGAGCGAGCAAAGTTGCCCGGAACGCCTAAGCAACTATGGGGTGGTGCTCAGATTGGCACTATGAGTATCAGACGGAAAAAGCGAAAAAAATCCGGAAAAACAAGCGACTAGCGCTGCACGCCGCCGCTTGTCCGAGACCGCGAAATTAGCGCGTTCTAGCGAAGAACGGATAAATTTTGCGCAACTTTTGGCACAGTCCAAGCAGGAATTGAGCAGATCGGCGCGGGACACGTGTCTTAAATCTCCGCCCCTTTTTTTAGGTAGCCACGAAAAGTCGTTGGCGGCCTCTCTCATCCACTGCTGCGGCCCACAGACCGGACGGAAAGGCGGCCGCAGCTCCCTTTCCTGCAAGGCTTTCCGGCCGTATTGGTCTTTCAGAATTTGGTCAATGACCAGCGTAATTTCTTCTTTTAGTGCTCTCACTTGCAACCCCAGAATTGGCATTACTGCACGTTTACGTTCGCATTTCATTTTTCTTTCGGAAATGCAATGTAACCGAACCACGCGGGGACTGCATTTTGACTAGCCTACCTTCCTCAGCATATCTGTCAGCTTCTGCTGATCGACCTTTCCCTCCTCAAGAAAGTATCGGTAAAACAAAGAGATAAGTGTCGCTTTACGCTGTGGGTTCAGAGCTTCGCCAACCTCGGCACCGAACCGCTCCACTCCCTCGATGATCGCCTCAAGCAGGTCAGCGTCCGCCATACCGACAGCTTTTTGCACTTCCCGAAGCCCTGAGATTCGCTCTTCCGGTCCGCTACCACTGGCTGGAACGGCTTCAATTGGAAGCAGCAGGGGCTCTCTGTCGCGCTCGGCCAACTGGAAGGCTGAACTCTCACGACCGTTGGTCAGAACCGCGTAGCGGGCATTCGGCAGCGCCGATACCAAACGTATCAGTTGTTCTTCGGCATGCTTTGACAGCGGCATGTTAGGCGGCTTGCACTCAACAATCATCAGCACGTTATCGGCTGTATGTGCCGCGCCCTCTGCAAAGACAACGATATCCGCGCGGATGGTCAAGCGGCCCCGCTTCACCTGGAAGTGGGTCTGAATACGATCAGACGGATAGCCAAGCGCTTCCAGCATGTTCAAGCCGAAAGCCGATGGCATTTCGGAAAGGTAGTGGACCGGTACCTCGAACACCTTCCGTTGCCCCCCCAGGCCTGTCACCTCTTGGTACGGCCATCCTTCTCTTTCCGCACGAGCCAGCACGTTTGCCTTCGTCGTAGGTAGACCGGGCAAGCGGAGCTCAGCGATCTCGGACGCCGAGAGCAGCTTTTCATCCGATACGGTTTTAGTGTTCAAAGTGTGTTGACCCCCAATACTCTTCATTCCTGTGTCAAATCCTTGCCATCCACCACCCATAAAGCCTTCCGCTGACATGTGCCAGCGAGAAGTGACGAAGTGAAGTGTTTTGATAAAAGTGTATTGACTAACCACATCAATACACTTAACATCCCGTTAAACGTGACCTTTGGGATTAACGAACCCCAAAAAAACCGGCAAAACGCCGGGAATAAGGACAGCAAATGAGCAGCGAAAACCAACGTGGATGGCACAAGGAAGACATCAAAGCCGCGATCAGAAAGCGCGGAATAACGATGAATACGCTCGCGCAACAGTGTGACCTGCCCGCCTCAACTATCAGAAATGCCCTTGTGCGGCCGGTGTTCTCGGGCGAAGTCGCAATCGCACGCTTTCTTGGTGTCCCTGCTCACGAACTGTGGCCGGACAGGTGGACTCGCGACGGTCGCCGCATCCGGCCACGTTATGCCCAGAAGTATAGCGGCTCAAATGAGCCTGCCAACGCTAACTGTATTGCGTAGTTTTCCGCTCAGCATTTGCCAAACCGTATCGCCGTGGGGAAAGTGTCATGACAAGAAGAAATTCTGCATCGTCGCAGGTACTGCCTGGCCAACTGGCCTTGGATTTCAGCGTTTTCGCAGTCCGTCCGACTGGCGAGTCGGAAGTGGCATCCCATCAGAACGCTCTCGATGTTTCCATCCGAGGCGCACTGGCGTCGCTAATGGATAGCGCCGCTGGTCATGGTTTGTCGCGTGACCGCTTGGCTGACCAGCTTTGCGAGCGCCTCGGACGAAGCGTGTCGAAATCGCACCTCGATCAATGGGCGGCGCCCAGCCAAGCAGATCGGCGAGTGCCTGTAGACGTGTGGATGGCGCTGATGGCCATTTGTGACGACGTTGCTCCACTCGAATGGATGGCTATGCACCTTGGACGACGGGTGCTTACAGCCGATGAGGCACTTTGCGCTGAATTGGGGGCAATGGCAGTTCTCGATCGGCACATTAAGGCTAAATCCCGCGCAATCGAAGGCCTGATGGATGAAAAACTCCTCGGGCAATTGATGGCCCGGATCAAGCGGAACGCAAAGTGAGTTGCACGGTGAAGACGCACTTTAGCGCGGCGGAGTTGGCCAACCTGCGACTGCCCGGTTTGCCTGCCACGAAAGCCAACATCATCCTCTTTGCTGATCGCGCCGGCTGGCGATTCATTGAAATGAGCGGCCGAGGCGGAGTACGTCGTGAATACGAGCTGCCATCAGAACTTCGTGCAGCCATCGCGGTGAAGGTCGCGCTGACTGTCGGGACTGTCAATGGCGCCCAGTTGCCGAAGCGAGCAGACGCGAACCAACTAAATGACCGTCAGCGCATCGCCGAATCGGCCCGCAAAGCGGTTCTGTCAGCGCTTGACCGGCTAACCGCAGCGGGTGGCATTTCTCGCGAAGCTGCGATGACGACCCTGTTGACACAGGCCAAGCTCGGTCAGCTCGACGCGCAGCTTGAGACGATGCTGCGATCAGCCCGCGACGAGCGCGGCCGCAAGGGCGATGGCTTTCCGAGCGTTCGCACGCTGAAGCGTTGGTTGGCCCAAGAAAAAACTGGCGAACTGGCGCCGAAGATTGTGCAGGCCGACTACGACGTGCCGGCATGGGCGAAGGCGTTTCTCGGCTTCTATCAGCTGCCGCAAAAGCCATCTGTTGAGCAGGCATACCGCGAGTTCGAAAAGGCATACCGCATGCGTGATCATGCGTGGTCGTTCCCGACGATCCACCAGGTGCGGCGCTTTCTCGGCAAGCTCGGCAAGGTGTCGCGCGAAGTCGGCCGCATGGGACCCCGCGAGTTGAAGAATATCCGCCCATTCGTGCGCCGCACGTTCGACCGACTGCTTCCCAACGACGTATGGAGCGCTGACGGTCACACGTTCGACGCCGAAGTACAGCATCCGATGCACGGCCGTCCGTTCCGCCCCGAGATCACCACGATCATCGATATCGCCACACGTATGGCGGTTGGTTTCTCGGTGGGTCTCGCCGAGTCGAGCCTTGCCGTGCTGGAGGCAATCAGCCACGCCGCGATCAATCGCGGTGCGCCGGCCATCTTTTACGTCGACAACGGCTCCGGTTACGACAACCAGTTGCTCAAGCGTGAAGGCACGGGCCTGAAGGGACTGCTCGGCTTCGAAGTGTCGCACTCGCTGCCGTACAACTCGCAGGCCAAGGGCGTCATCGAGCGGTCGCACCAGACGATCTGGATTCAGGGCGCGAAGCTGCTGCCGAGTTTCATCGGGGCATCCATGGACCGTGAGGCAAAGCTCGCCCAGTTCAAAGTCACCTGCAAGGCGATCAAGCACGGCGGTGTGCTGCCGCTGATGAGTTGGGATGACTTCGTCCGCTTCTGCACTGAGCGAACCGACGAATACAACAACAAGCCGCACCGCTCGCTGCCGCAGATCGCTGACCCGGTGACGGGCAAGCGCCGCCACATGTCACCGCAGGAAGCGTACGAGTCGCATCGGGCGCGTGGATGGGAGCCGCTGCAGCTATCCGCGACCGAGGCGCAGAACGTGTTCCGCCCGCGTGTCGAGCGCATGGTGTCGCGTGGTGAGATTGCCCTGTTCAACAACAAGTACTTCAGCGGCCTGCTCGAAGAGTTTCACGGCGAGCAGGTACAGGTCGCGTTCGACATCCACGACGCGCAGCGCGTGTGGGTGCATCACATGGACGGCCGGTTTATCTGCACCGCCGAGTTCGGCGCGAACGAGCGCCACTACTTCCCCATGCCGTACGTCGAACAGGCGCGTGAGAAGCGTGCCGATGCAGCCCTCAAGCGGCTGAACGTACACCGCGAAACGATCGAGGCCGAGCGTCGCGGCGCTCCAGCGCTGACGATCGAAACGCCGGACGTGCTGACGATCCCGGGCTTTGGCGAGATTTCGCGAGCGGCCCTCGATGCGCGTGTCGTCGATGCGCAGGCGGTTGAAGTCACGCCCCAGGCGCAACCCGCGATCGCCATGCCGACGGCGACGATCATCGAAATGCCGGAAACGGCAGAACAGCGGTTTGCCCGCTGGCAAACCATGGATCAACACATTTCCAACAGAGGAACGCTCGACAACACCGACGACTTGAAGTGGTACGGCCTGTATCCGCAGAGCAAAGAATTCGCGGCGCAAAAGCGCCGCGCTGAAGAGGCTGGCGAGCTGCAACTCGCCAGCCAACGGTAACACCCAACGGGACAAATGATGACACAACACAACGAAACGCTCAAACCGGCCGCTGGCGGCATCGCGCAGATCACGAACCTTGGCCTGTGCGATCTCGCGATCGAGCGCGCGCTGTCACGCAGCGCAAACCTGCCCGGGCTGGTCTGTTTCTACGGCCCGTCCGGCTATGGCAAGAGCATGGCGGCGAACCACGTGGCCAACTCGCGCCGCGCCCGCTACGTGCAGGCGAAGTCGGTCTGGACGAAGAAGCATTTTCTGAAGGCCGTGCTGTTTGAAATGGGCATCAAGCCTGGCGGCACGATCCCCGAAATGGCCGATCAGGTTGCCGAGGAACTGGCGGTAAGCGGCCGGCCGCTGATCATCGACGAAATGGATCACCTCGTCGACCGCAACGCGGTCGAGCTGGTGCGGGACCTGTACGAATCCAGTCAGGCCGCCATCCTGATGATCGGTGAAGAGGCACTGCCGAACAAGCTCAAGCGCTGGGAACGCATGCACGGTCGTGTGCTTGCATGGGTGCCGGCGCAGCCGGTCACCGTCAGCGACGCAAGGCAGCTCACCGGCCTGTATTGCCCGCGTGTGAAGGTTGCCGACGATCTGCTGCTGCGTCTCGTCGAGTTGTCGCACGGCTCGGTGCGTCGCGTCTGCGTGAATCTTGAGCGCATTCAGGAGGAAGCGATGCTGGCCGGCAAAGATGCCATGGATCTCGCGCTGTGGGGCAAGCGCGAGCTGTACACCGGCGAAGCGCCGAAGCGTCGCGCGTGAGGTCAGGCATGAAGAAATCTCAACAGACCGAAGCCACGCGTGAGGCGCTCGACGCGGAGCGCTGCAACGTGTTCCTGTGCGCTCTCTCGGCGATGGCCGCTATCGGCATGTTCGGCGGACTGCTGTTTGCGAAGAGCTGGCTTGACCTGCTGCTGATCGTAGGCGCGTCCGCATGGGCAGTGATCGGCATTCTTGCGTTGGCTTTCATTGCAGGTGCTTGCGGAGGGCGCATTCGTGGCTAGAAAACCCGCACACCTCGAAATGGCAGGCGGTCGCGGCCCGCGCCAGCGTATCTGGGAAGTGATCCGCAAGCAGGCGAAAGACTTCACCGGCCCCGGCATCGAGAAGGCGACGTGCATCGATACGGCAACCATCCGGACCTACGTTCAGGTGCTGGAACGCGGTGGCTACATCGAACAGATAAGTGCGCGCGCGAAGTTCATCGAGCGGCAGCATTACCGGCTGCTGCGCGATGTCGGGGTGGAGGCACCGCGCCTCGACCGCAAGGGCAACGTGATCCTGCCGACCGGCAACGAGAACATGTGGCGAACGATGCGGATCATGGGTGACTTCACCGCCGCAGAACTCGCGATCCGTGCGTCGACTGCCGACATCAAGGTTGCCGAGCTGACGGCAAAGTCGTATGTGCGCGCGCTAGCCGTTGCCGGTTACCTCTCGATTGTGGAAGAGGGCCATCCGTTCATTCGCGGCGTTGGCGCGAAGCAGACGCGGTATCGGCTCTCGCCCACGAAGTACACCGGCCCACGCCCGCCGATGATCCAGCGCACAAAGTGCGTCTATGACCCGAACCTCGCGAAGGTCGTTTGGCAGGAGGAGCCGGACCATGACGCCTGCTAGTGACTGGCTGCAGATGCTGCGAGACGCCGTTGGTGCCGCGTCGCAAACCGCTGTCGCAGAGAAGCTCGATGTATCCCGTACCACCGTTTCTCTCGTTCTCGCCGGCAAGTATCCGGGCAAGACCGATCGCGTTGCCGCACGTGTGATGAACGTGTTCGGCCAGGTGAAGTGCACGCATACCGGGCAGCCGATTTCGCTGACGGTATGCGTGTCCTACACCACGCGGCGTGCGCCCTTGAACAACCCACTTGAACTCAGCCACTGGCGCACGTGCCTCTCGTGCCCACTTCGTCCCGTTAAAGGAGACACCAAATGACACCAGGTTTTAACGCCATCAATCCCGCAGTGCCACCGATCAACCGGTTGATGGAGCTGACTGCGCTGCGCATCGCTGCGACGATTGGCCAGCTCACCGAGCGAGGATTCACCGTGATTGGAATCGAGTTTTCAAACGGCTCGAAGCCGACGATTCAGATTCAGAGCTGCGCTGCGTGCGCAGAGCTGATCGAGAAAGGTGAAGCCACGTATTACCGCACGGGTGGCTCCGGCTCCGGTCGGTATCGCGTGGGCCAGTTCAAGGTCGGCGAGATCCGCGTGCTGTGGAACGAACAGGGGCATTGAAATGGGACTGAAGCAATCAGCCATCCTGGTGTTCCAGATGCCGACGATGGCCAATCCTGAAGCGTTCGATAGCGTGGTGGAGCTGCGCCGCGAATTGCACCGTACGAATCGGGATCTACTTGATCTCGCCGCCACTGCGCAGAACTATCAGGAGGTGGGCATGGAGGTGTCGGTGACGCTCCACAAGATCCTGCTTATGTACCTGACGGGTTTTGCACAGTTGTCGGAGTACCTGCAGGTGTATCTCGATGAGCGTCCTCGCCTACGCGAGACGCTTCAAGATGCGCTTGAATCAACTCGAATGCAGAAGGTGCACTGATGCCACTGCCTCAACTCTGCTGCCCGAATTGCCGTGCTGTGATGAGCCTCGACATCTTACTGGCTGACGATGCGCCGCGTGAGGCGTTGAACGCGATCATCGAGGCGCATCCGGCTGGCGACTCATTTGTCAAACCAATGCTGCGCTACATCGGTTTGTTCTCTCCGGCAAAGAGTCAGATGAGCCATTCGCGCATGGCCACGCTGTTGCATGAAATTACTCCCATGATCCGCGCCGCGCAGATCGAGCGCAACGGGCGCACGTGGGTCTGTCCGGTCGAGTACTGGCGTCAGGGCTTCGAGCACATGCTCACGCAGCGTGATCAGGGGCGTCTCAATCTCCCCCTGAAGACCCACGGGTATTTGCTCGAAGTACTGGCCGGTCTTGCAGACAAGGCTGAATCGCGCGCCGAGACACATATCGAGCGACAGCGCCAGGGGCATGCCGGCCTTGGCACGCCGGAGGCGCGCGCATCGCCCGCCGCCCCCGTTGTACCCATCCAGCCCGTCCCACATGCGGATGGCGAACGGCAGGTGACGCCGGCCATTGCCGAAAGCCTCAGCACTCTGCGGCGGCTCACCAAGGAAATGAACGGATTTTCGAAGGAAGGAAAGCTCCATGACTAAAGAACACATCCAGCCCGGTTACGTGAAAGACGCACGCGGCCGTCTCGTTCCCGAATCGATGGTGAAGCCCATCGACCAGCTGCGCGATCAGACCGTGCAATCGCTCGTCGAGCACGCGAAGCGTCTGCAGGCGCAGCTCGCCGAGTTCAAAGCTCGCGCCTTCACCGATATTGCCGCGTTCGTCGAGACGAGCCATGAACAGTACGGCGTGAAGGTCGGCGGTAGCAAAGGGAACATCTCGCTGATCACATTCGACGGCCGGTACAAGCTGGTGCGACAGATCGCCGAACACATCCAGTTCGACGAACGCCTGCAGGCCGCGAAGGAACTGATCGACGAGTGCATCCGCGAGTGGACACAAGGCAGCAGTGACGAAATCAAGGCGCTCATCAACGAAGCATTCCAGGTCGACAAAGAAGGCAACGTGAATACCGGCCGCATTCTCGGTCTGCGCCGTCTCGCGATCGAAGATCCGAAGTGGACCACCGCCATGCGCGCGATCGTCGACAGTATCCGTGTGACGGGCAGCAAGCCATACGTGCGTCTTTATGAGCGCGTTGGCGAGAGCGAGGAATACCGGCCTATCAGCCTCGACCTTGCGGCGATCTGATCATGGCCACAAGAAAAAACACAGTGCAGAAACGTGACCTCGCGTGCGTGCGGATCGGATTCCACGAATACCTGATCGATGCCGACAAGGCGATGCAGGTGATCAAGCTGTTCCGCGAATCGTGCCAGTGCGAAATGCGCTACGTGGGTGGAACAGGTTACCAATACGTCGTCGGCAAGAAGCCCGAACTGGAGATGACGCTCGTCGAGCCAGGCGATGTCGTGATGCCGGGCGACCGTGGCCGCCCGCTGGCAATCGAATCGGAATAGCGCCGCTGCGAAACCGCCGCGAGGCGGTCTGCGTGGCGTGGTGGTCATGCACTGAAGAGCAACCAGGGGAAACTTTAATGGAATTTACGATTGCACAACGTCGCGGAGAGTCACCGGTAAAGCGTGTTCTCACGCTGCCGTTAAAAGCCGAGTACTTCGATCAGATCAAGGCGGGGACGAAGCTTCGCGAGTACAGGCTTGTCACGGAATTCTGGAAGCGCCGGCTCGTCGGCAAAACGTTCGCCCACGTCGAGCTGACACGCGGCTATCCGGCGAGGCACGACAAGGAAAATCGTCTTGTGCTTCCATGGAAAGGCTACTCCATCGAAGTCATTGAGCATGCGCACTTCGGCGCTGCTCCGGTTGCGGTCTTTTCCATCGACGTGTCGGGTGGAGCCATCCATGGTTGACACGGTCATCATCGTTGCAGGGCTCATCTTCCTCGTGGCTTTGTGCCGCAAGGAATTGCGCCGCGCGTTCCGGGGGCAATGACATGATTGCCAAGGTGGTACTTGCAAAAATCCACGTCGCGAAAAAACAGCTCGCACTCGACGACGACACCTATCGGACGATGCTGCGCAGTGTCGCAGGTGTCGACTCTGCGAAGGATCTGACGCCGGAGACCGCAGACAGGTTACTCAAGCACATGGAGCGCTGCGGCTTCAAACCTGCGACATCGAGGGGACGCCGTCCGCGCGTGGCCGCATCGCGCGAGGCACAACTGCGCAAGATCGAAGCGCTGCTCGCTGACGCTGGCCGGACATGGGAATACGTCGGCGGCATGGTCAAGCGTATCTGCAAGGTCGACGCGCTTGAGTTCTGCGATGACCTGATGCTGGCCAAGCTAATTGCAGCACTCCAGATTGACGCGGCACGCCGGGAGAAACGTGCATGAACTTTTCGGGCGTTGAGCACCTGCTGCCCGAAGCCATTCAGGTGATGACACGCCTGATCGGTATTCCGGCATCCATCCGGCTTGTCGAGAAGCTGGGAGGCACGACGTTCCCGGTTGCACTTCGAAAGTCGCGCCTGGGAGAAATTCGCTACGAGGCGCTTTCCGAAGTTGTCGGTCCAAATGCGGCCGATGCAATAACGAAACACTTCGGCGGCGACAGTCTGTACATTCCACGTTGTGCTGCTGCGTTGCGCGAACTGATGCACCGGCAGATTCGCAGTGACTTTGACTCGATGACACGCGAGCACAGTGCAATTTACGCCGTCAACCAACTGGCAATTCGCTACGGGATGTCAGATCGACACGTGTGGCGTGTGTTGAAACGTGTCGATCTCGTTGCACCTCAGTCGATCCAGCAACACGGACTGTTCTGACGGCGCTAAAGATCCCGCGCAAGCTAACACTGACAGCGCGCCCGTCAGTGTGTACGATCTCAACTCCAATAACAAATAGGATGCCTTTTTGAGATGGGATATTTTCTTGGATTCCTGATCATTCTTCCGTTCTGGATGCGGGAACTGACAAGGAGCCGTTACCGGTGGTACGAGGCGCTCGGCCTATGGATTTTAATGGCGACGGTATTGTCAGCCGTGTTCAAATTTCTGTTTCATTGAGTTGCTATTTTCCAGGCCCCGCCCCGTGCGGGGCTTTCTATTTGCACTGACCCCCATCCACTAAGCCGCCAGGCACTCGCGCTTTAAAGTCGTGCCATCCAAAGGAGAGCCAGGATGGACATCACGAAAGAGGTAAAAGCACTGGTACAGCGCGAAGGCGGCTACGACAAGGTGACCGACAACCCGTCAGACCACGGCGGTCTGACGCGGGCAGGCATCACGCAAAAGACGGCTACGGCGTTGCGCTATGGCGACATCCGCCAGTTCACGCACGACCAGATCGACAACTTTTACATCACCGAATTCTGGAGCAAACCCAAATTCGATCAGGTGCAAAAACTGTCTGACCTGATTGCCGCCAAGCTGTTCGACATCAAGGTCAATGGCGGAAGCGGCGTCCAGTGGATGCAGCGCGGGCTGAATATCCTGAACCGGATGCAAAAAGACTATCCCGACATCGCGCCGGACGGCGGGATCGGCCCGGCGACACTCGGTGCCCTGTCGAGTCTGCTGCGCGTGCGGGGAGCCGATGGCGAGAAGGTATTGCATTTCATTATTTGCAGCCTGCAGGGTGCCCGCTTCGTGGCTATCGAGGAGGCTGACCCGACTCAGGAGGTCTTCGCATTCGGATGGATTCGCGAGCGCGCCATGTTTGGCCTGAGCCAGTAACGGGGGACGAATGGCCGAAATCGTTTCGACTTCCGCTTCGGTAACCTCCGGCACAGCCAGCGGCATCGTACTCGCGCTGGCGTCGGCGGGTACGATGCCGCTCGATCCGCACATGATCGGTGGAGTGCTGTGTGGGGCGCTGATCTTCCTGATGCGCTCGCGAGAAGAGCACAAAACCCGTCGAGTCATCTACTTCCTTCTTTCACTGCCGATCGGATACAGCACCGCGTCATGGCTGGTTCTCCACTGGCCCAACGCACCGCCGAGCCTTCTTGGACTCGCATCCGGCGCACTGATCGTACTGGTGGCGATCAACACCATCGACTGGGCGTCCGCTGCGCTACCGGGGCTGTTTAACCAGCTATCACAGATCGCGCTCGACCGTATCCGGACATTCTTTGGCGGGGGTAAAAATGGGTGAAACGCTAACTACCTATCTGCACATCGTGTTTATTTGGCTGATGGTGCATACGCGCGCTGTGAGTGGATTGGATCTGACGCTTCTGATTGTCAACGGCCTGATCTGCACGGCGATTGCGGCGCTGCTGGCTTTTCCTGATACGACGCCAGGCGAGCATACACGCTGGCCAGTACGCGTGTTGCGTCTCGCGCTCGCGTGGGTCTATGGATTGATCGCGCTGCGAGTATGGACGGGGCACTATCTGACGCCCGTCGAATGGAGCGAACTGGCCGCCAATGCCGTCATGTTGCTGCAGGCCTGGCTGGTACGCGGAGACGTGCAGTTCCTCGTCGATGTCTACAACGAAATCAGCCGTCGGCGTGCGTTCGCCCGAGGTGACCAGCCATGATGACATGGATCACCAGCAAGGTTACCGGGCCGGTGGCCGGCGCCATTGCCTTGGCCCTGGCTATCGCATGCGGCGTGCAGTACTTCGAATTGCGCGGCGCGCGGGCCGACTATGCGACGCTGCAGACGACGCAACGGGCCGACGGTCAGACGATTGGCACGCTGCGCGCGCAGTTCGCCACGTCGCAGGCCGATCTCAACTCAGCGGTGGCCAGCGCACGGGCCTGCTCGGCATCGGTCGGCCAGGCTGCATCCGAGGCGCAGGCCGTCAAGGCAGCGGCCGCAGTGGCTCAGTTGAAAGCCGTTGCGCAAGGGCAGTCATATCAGCGGGAAATCGACACGCTCACGCAGCGCCTGCAGAACCCCGCCAACCAAGGAGAAACGTGTGATGCAGCGCTTGATCGTCTGCGCAGTGGCATGTAGCGCCCTGCTCATGCAGGGTTGCGGGACGGCACCGTCCGCGCCGGTTTCTCCGGTAGTTCATGCGCAGACGGTCGAGATCAAGGTACAGGTGCCGGTACCCTGCATCGATACGTTGCCGGTCGGCCCCGTGTTCCTGAGCGACACCGAACTGCTCGCCGCGCCAAACGGTTCGGCCGTTGACAGGATCTGGCGCGACCATCTGCAGCGTCAAAAATGGGACGCCGAATTAACAGCGCTGCTCGCGGCCTGTCTCGCTCATCCACCGCAGTAAGAACAGGAACATGGAACATGGTCAGATACAAACTCTCACCGGCCGCTGCTGCACGTCGCGACATTGTCGGCTATTTTGACCCGGACTCCCTTGCGCACACCTATACCTACAACGGTCCACACGGTGCGATGGATACGGATAGCTGCACGGACGGTGTGTACGTGTATGTCAAAACAATCACGTACACAGGATCAGAACTGACATGCGAAAGCATGTGGGTAAAGCAATGACGGCCGGCCAGTTCATGAAAATGCTGGCGCTGTGCGGCTATCCGGCGAACGGCAAGAACATCAGCGGCGGCGGCATCGGTCTGAAGTCGCCCGGCATCCTCGCCCAATCAGCCGCCCCCGTCAGTGTAACGGGGACGACAGCGGAGACGGTGCTGGCCTCGCCCCGTGTTCCGGCCTACGCGATCGGGAAGATCGGGGCGCTGCGTATTACTGCCCTGTGGTCCTACTCGAACAACAGCAACGTCAAAACTATTAGGGGGCGTTTTGGCGGCGAGGCTTATTTCAAGCTCCTTGCCAGCACACAGCTATCACTGACGTTCGTAAAGAGCATTCGAAATCGAAATTCGTATAACGCTCAGGTGTCAGAGAGCATGTGGTCAGCGGGCCTGGCCACGTCCACCGGGGAGATTTGTACCCTGTCGGTCGACACGACCAAAGACCAGCTACTGACCTTCACGGCAGAGCTAGCGAACGTGACGGACACCGTGACCCTTGAAGGCTACACCGTGGAGCTTCTGAACCCATGATTACGATTCCTGTAGTGACTGATGCAAACGGAGTGCAATCGCCCGCAGGTCCGATTCCGGAAACTGCCACAGCAGTGGTTTGCGACGGCGAAAACTACATCGTGTACGAACCCGGCGACAGCTATCCGCCGGCGGCGGAGCCGGAATAAAACAGGACAACCCATGAGCGATATCGAGGAAAAAGAAAGTCCCGAGCTGCGGCTGCTCAAGAAGATCGACCGACGCCTGGAGCAGCAGATCAGCACCATCGAGAAGCGGGCGATCAAGTATGGCGCAGCAGCCGGCGCAGGCGCGGGTGCGGTCGCCGGAGCCATCGTGTCGATCGGTGTACAGGTCGCACGCGCAAAGCTGGGACTGTAACCAGCATGGCCTATCCCAAGGAGGTTCGCGACAAGGTACGGCGATCGTTCGTATTCGATCGCCTGTCGCTGGAGATCGCGAGCGCGAAGAACGGTGTCGCGTATTCAACGGCCCGGCGCTGGAAAGAGGATGCGCTTGAGGTGGGCGATGACTGGGAGAAGGCGCAAGCCGCCCAGCTACTCGCTGGCGGTGGCATCGAGGGCGCCGCACGCCAGATGCTGGCCGGTCTGATCACGCAATATCAGGCGACCATGGACGAGCTGGACCAGGTGCAGATGCGGCCGGCCGAGAAGGTCGCGATGCTCGCGAGCCTGGCTGATGCCTATAACAAGACGATTAACGCGTCGAAACGTATCCTGCCCGAGACAAACGAACTGGCGATTGCGATGGGCGTTGTGCAGCGCCTTGCCGCTTTCATCAAGAATCGGCACCCCGAACACATCGCAGCATTCGCCGACGTACTCGGCCCGTTCGGAGAAGAGCTGGCAACGGCCTACGGCTGACACATACAGGGAGAATTTCCATGCTGGTACAGCTTGATCGATATGAGGCGATCAACACCGATCACATGGTGTCGGCAAAGATCGACGCCTGCGGCGACACCTGTCTCGTCCTCGAGATGGTGACCGGGCACACGATCAGGGTAAAGCACACCGCGCATTGCCTTGACGGTGTGGATGTGTACGCCGCGTATCGCAGGATCGTCGAGGCGACGGAAAGCTGACATGCCGCAGAAGTTCACCGAAAAAGACTTCCACAAGGAAATGGCCGAGCTGGCCGCCGAGCTGCGCCGCGACATCGAAGCGCATGCCACGGGCCTCGATGCATCTCCGGAAGCACGTCTTGAGCGGCGCAGGCGCGTGCTGGTCGACGGCGACTATCAGTTCTTCGCGTATACCTATTTTCCGCATCACATACGCGGTACGCCCTCGCTATTCCAGGCGCACTTCTGCACACGCTTCCCCAAGCTGCTGCGTCAGGTCGGCGGCACGCGCGAATGGTGGGTCGCGCCGCGCGGCGAAGCAAAGTCGTCGATGGCGACGAAGATCGGACCTGTGTACATCATCGTACAGGGGCTGTTGCAACGGGAAGAGGTGCGCCGGGAGGTGGGCTGGACGGGCGACACGCCGCAGTTCCTCGACTACCTGATCCTGCTCGGCGCGGAAACGTCGCTGCCGACCAAGCTGCTCGAAGTCGTTAAAACGGAGCTGCTCGCTAACTCGGCACTCGCGCTCGACTTTCCGGAAGTGTGCGGCAAGGGGCCGATGTGGAAGGTCGGCGAGTTCATCACGAAGAACGGCGTGAAGGTGGAACCGTTCGGTGCCGAGCAGGCGATTCGCGGCACCTTCCACGGTGCGAGCCGCCCCAAGGTGCTGTTCGGCGATGACCTGATCACCGACGCCGAGGCGAAGAGTCCGACCGAGCGACAGAATCGATGGACATGGCTGGAAAAGGCTATTGATTACCTCGGCCCTCCAGACGGAAGCGTGAAATACGTGGGCGTCGGCACCGTACTGGACAAAGACGATCCGATCTCGCGCGCAAAGCGCAGCATCGGACACGTGGTGCATCACTTCCGCGCGATCGCGCAGATGCCGGCCGACATGGATCTGTGGTCGCAGTGCGAGGAGCTGATGCTCAACGCGGACAAGGGCGCAATCGCCGAGGCGGCGCAACGCGGTGAGATGTTGCCTGACACCGAGCTGCCGTCGTATCGCTTTTACCTTGCACGTCGTGTCGACATGGATGCGGGTGCCATCACGTCGTGGCCGTCCGTGCGTACCCTGTTCTGGTTGATGCGTCAGCGGGCGAAGTCGCCACGCGCGTTCGCCACTGAGATGCAGGGCGATCCTCGCACGGACGAAGACAAGGTTTTCGGCAACATCACCTTCTGGGTGCAACGGCTGCAAAGCTGGCTGATGTTCGGCGCATGTGACCCGTCCATGGGCAAGGGCGAGAAGTCCGACCCGTCCGCGATTGTCGTGGGCGGCCTCGATACCGTGAGCCGTCGACTGCATGTTGTGTACTCGTCGATCAAGCGCCGCGTGCCGTCAAAGCTCGAAGCGGATCTGATTGCCGTGCAGCGCGAATATCGCTGCATGGCGCTCGGCTTTGAGAACAACAACGCATACGAGTGGGCACGGCAGGATCTCGTCAAGGCGGGATTGCGCGCAGGCGTGCCACTACCGCTTGTTGGCGTGACGGCGACGGTGCCGGCCGAGGTGCGCATCGACTCGCTTGAACCGTACATCACCGATCGCATCACCCCATCGATCCTCCTGCATCCGTCGATGACAGGTCTGCTTGCCGAGCTGGATTCGTGGCCGGAACCGCAAGGCGTTCACCACTACGACGGACTAACCGCATTACACATCCTGTGGATGATCGCCCAGTCCCGCGGCTATGCGATCAGCGATGGATATACCCCCGTTAAAACCCGCACCGACGATCGCGGCGACGACAGCGACTATGCGTTCTCGCGCGACCGGGGCTTTTGAGGAACCGAACCATGGTGCAGATTGTTGATGTGAACGGCCAACCGATCCAGCGCGATGCGCTGGCTGAGCCGCAGACCTCGAAGCTGGGCTGGATCACACGTGACTTTGCGCAGCATCCGTCGCGCGGGTTGACGCCAAAGAAGCTGTATTCGATTCTGGAAGCGGCCGAGTACGGTGACCTGATGGCACAGTCGGATCTCTTCGTCGATATGGAAGAGAAGGATGCGCACCTGTTCGCGGAGATGAGCAAGCGCAAGCGCGCGCTGCTCACGCTTGACTGGCGCATCGTCGCACCGGCCAATGCCAGCGCGGAAGAAAAGAACCAGACTGCACAGCTGCAGGAATGGCTTCGGGATCTGCCGGACTTCGACGACGTGCTGTTCAATTGCATGGATGCGGTCGGGCACGGTTTCTCTGCGCAGGAGATCGAGTGGCAGCAGCTCGGCAAGGTGTGGCTCCCGAAGAGGCTCACCCACAGACCGCAACGCTGGTTCCGCACGCCGCTGTATGACGGCAACGATCTGCGCCTGCGTGACAACTCGTCGGAGGGGCAACCGCTGTGGCCGTTTGGGTGGCTGGTGCACAAGCATCGGGCCAAAAGCGGATACCTGACTCGCGGTGGCCTGCATCGTGTGCTTGCATGGCCGTACCTGTTCAAGACGTATTCCGTCGCGGATCTGGCCGAGTTTCTCGAAATCTACGGCCTGCCGTTGCGGGTAGGCAAGTATCCGGCCGGCGCGACGAAAGATGAGAAGGCCACGCTGTTGCGTGCTGTTGCGGAGATTGGCCACAACGCGGCCGGCATCATCCCCGAAGGCATGGTGATCGACTTCCAGACGGCGGCTGAGGGCAGCAAAGATCCGTTTGAGGCGATGATCACATGGTGCGAAAAGAGCCAGTCGAAAGCGATCCTCGGCGGCACGCTCACGTCGCAGGCCGATGGCAAGACATCGACCAATGCGCTCGGCAAAACACATGATGGCGTGCGCCGCGATCTGCTGACTTCCGACGCGAGACAGGTACAGAAGACCCTCACGGCCGGGCTGTGCTTCATGGTATCCGCCCTGAACTTCGGTGCCGCCGATCCGCGCCGTGTGCCTCGTTTCGAGTTCGACACGCGTGAAGCTGAAGATCTGGAGCTTTACTCCAACGCTTTGCCGAAACTTGTGGCGGCTGGCGTCAAGGTGCCGCGCCAATGGGCGCAGGACAAGCTGATGATTCCGGAGCCGCAGGCCAGCGAAGAGATTCTCACGGTGCCGAAGCCGCAGATGGCGCTGCCGCCCGAGGAGCGTCCGGACACGCCGCCGCGCACCGCTGCCATGCGCTACCGCGCGGTGTTGACGAATCAGGCCGGCGAGATCGTGTATCCCGATCAGCACGCCCTCGATCAGACCATCGACGCATTGCCGGCCGACGCGATGACCGAGGCAGTGCAAAAGGCGATCGCGCCGGTGATCGCGGCGCTGCGTGCGGGATCGACGCCCGACGACGCATTCGAGCAACTGCTCGCAGCCAATCCGCAGATGGATGAATCTGCGATCGCCGAGCTGCTCGCGCGCTGCATCTTCGTCGCTGATGTGTGGGGCCGCGTGAATGCCGGCTGACCTGTCATACGCGATCGGCCTGCCTCCAGCAAAGGCAATCGAATACTTCGAATCGAAGGGTTACAAGATCGGTTTCCGATGGCAGGACGTGGCAGCCGAGGCGCACGCGAAGGCATTCACGGTCGCGGGCGTCATGAAGATCGACGTGCTGCAGGACGTGCGCCATGCGCTCACCGACGCGTTAAAAAACGGCACGACATTCGAGGATTTTAAAAAGCAGCTTTCGCCTGTGCTGGAGCGAAAGGGCTGGCTCGGCAAGGGCATGATCGTCGACGACGAGACAGGCGAGATTGAAGGCAAGCGGCTGACGCCGCGCCGGCTCGACACGATCTTTCGCACGAACATGCAATCGGCATATATGGCTGGCCGCTACGCGGCGCAGCTCGAACAGGTCGATACACACCCGTATTGGGAATATGTCGCGGTGCTCGACAGCCGCACGCGACCCGCACACCGGGCACTCGCAGGTTGCGTCTGCCGCTACGACGATCCGTTCTGGCAGACGTTCTATCCGCCAAACGGATACCGCTGTCGCTGCCGTGTACGTACCCGCACGATGGGTTATGTCGAAAAGAACGGCGTGACCGTGCGCGCCAGCGCCAATGACCTGAAGGAGGTTGAACAGGTTACCGGCCGCGACAACCAGACCCAGCCCGCGATCGCCTATAAAGACCCGGCGACCGGCAAGCTGGTCCTGCCCGATCCGGGCTTTGGCGCGAATCCGGGCGCTGCGTGGATGAAGCCTTTCACGCCCCCGCCGCTCGATACGCTGCCGCAGACGTTCCCCCACGGCGCGGAACTGCCCCCGCTGCCGGTGGCAACCCGCGTACGGCCCGAGGCTATGTTGCCATCCGGCCAGGCGCCGGAGCATTACGCGCAGGCATTCATGCAGCAGTTCGGCGCCGGCGTCGGCAAGCCCGTCACTTTTGCCGATGTCACGGGCGAACAGCTGCAGATCAACGAGTGGCTATTCAAGGATGGGGCGGGACACTGGAAGGCCGACAAATTCTCGCGAGGCCCCTACATGCAGCTACTCGCCGACGCGGTCAAAGACCCCGACGAGATCTGGCTTGGCTGGGCGCAGATCGGTGACACCTGGTCGTTGCGTCGACGCTACGTCCGCGCCCTTGAGACCGCAGCCGGCGATTGGGGGCTGGCGATATTCGAGCAGGGACAGGACGGCTGGACCGGCGTGACAACGTTTCCGGCGAAGGTTGGCAAGTCGGAAGACGCACGCCGCAACTATATAGACAGGCAGCGTGGGACGTTTCTGCGCTATCGCCGGCCGCAGAAATGAGAATGGCCGCTCTCGCTCGCGGCCATTCGTCACGCAGCCCTTCATCGATCCGGAAGCGAGTCCGGCATATACGACTGCGTTAAAAGGAGTATAAGGCATGCGCGACATCGAGATAGATCTCACCGCATTCGAGCAGGCGATGCAGCGCGTGGACGCGCTCCTGAGAGATGCCTCGCCCGTCATGTCGCTGGTGTCGGCGCTGATGGCCGATGCCGTCGAGGAAAATTTCGCACAGCAGGGCCGTCCCAAATGGCTCGGCCTGAGCAGGAGCACGCTCAAGCGCCGCCGCGAGGATGCCGGCACGGGCAAGATCCTGCAGCATAGCGGCCGGCTCGCGGGCAGTATCTCGCAGAGCCATGATGCGACGAGCGCGCGCGTCGGCACGAACGTCGTCTATGCGGCGATCCACCAGTTCGGCGGCACGATCCAGCGGCACCCGATGTCGGGTTACGTGCGCCTGCGCAAGGCGAGGAACGGCATGATCATGCGCCAGGCCGATCATCCGCACCTCGCGGTGTTCGCGAAGAATGGCCACAAGCGCGTCAAGGTGGTTAAATGGACCCGCTCCCAGGGGTGGACGATCAAGATTCCTGCACGCCCATTCCTGGTACTGTCGGAAGCTGACAACGTCGCAATCGAGGATGAGGTGACTGGCTACCTTCGGCGTCTGATCGATGGCTGACCCGCGCCCGATTCAAGCGATTCTCGCCCCCTGGGGAACCCCGACATAGCGACCCGACGCGCGAAGGCCGTTAAACCCCCGTTAAAATCGCTCGTAACGCCCCTCACATCCCCAAACCTCCCCTGCGTTTCCACCGCAACCGGTTGTACTGACACCGGTTGACTAATTCTTTGGCACGCCGACCGTCACCATGGCGGCATGGCAAATCCATTTTTCATCGCGGCGCTCAGCGCACAGATCGACTCGGCAGGCAGCACGCTCAAGTTGCTACCGGCGGGTAAGTTTCGTGCGCGTGACGGCCGTCCTGCCGAATGCTCCGACTGGTATGTCGACGAGGATATCGCCAAGCGCCTCGTCGCTGCGGCCTCAGCTCGTGTCGTGCCATATGTAATGGACTACGAGCACCAGACGCTGAACGCGGCACAGAACGGTCAGCCTGCGCCGGCCGCCGCGTGGTTCAAATCACTTGAATGGCGCGAAGGCGATGGCCTCTATGCGGTCGACGTCGACTGGACCGCGCGTGCGTCAGCCATGATCGATGCGAAAGAGTACCGCTACCTCTCTCCGGTCTTCGCATACGACAAAGCCGGCAATGTGACCGCGATCCTTCACGCCGCCCTCACCAACAATCCCGCGCTCGATTGCCTCGACGAAGTGCAGCTCGCTGCAGCATCGGTGATGGCGGGCGCGTCCGCTTCTGCCGCAGTGGCGGCCCTTTCCACTGAAACCCCTTCTGAGGATCACAACATGGATGAACTTCTGGAGCAGCTGCGCTGGCTGCTGAATATGCCGGTCGGAGCGACGGCCGACGACGTAACCGCCCAGCTCAGGAAGCTAATCGAGTCGCTCTCCGGTGGGCAGGGCGTTGCCGCCGCGAGCGTCGATCTTCCGGTACTCATTAGCGCGCAGCGCGACCAGATTGCCACGCTGTCGGCCAATCAGGCCGACCCGGCCAGGTTCGTGCCGATCGCCGTGATGACGGATCTGCGCACGCAGCTCGACGCCGCTAACGCGACGCTGGCTGGTAACGAGGTCGGCGAACTGGTGATGGTCGCGCTGTCGGACGGCCGGCTGCTGGCCGCCCAGGAATCGTGGGCGCGCGAGCTGGGCAAGAGCAACGTCGCGGCGCTCAAGACGTTCCTTTCGACCGCGCAGCCGATCGCGGCGCTGCGCACCACGCAAACCGGGGGCACTGCGCCCAGCGGTGACAAAACCGGCGCGAATGAGGTGGACGCGTCTGGCCTCGCTGTGTGCAAGGCGCTCGACATTTCGCCCGAAGCCTTCGCCAAATCGTCGGCACCCGCCGCCTGAGCGGCTTGAAGTTCAGCCCCCGATCCACTCCATAGGAGAACAGCATGACTGCATTGACCGCCGACCGCGATACCCAGAACCGGGCCGGCCTCCGCTACAGCTATCCGGCCAAGGGTGGTTTGATGTTTTTCGTCGGCGCGATCGCCGCGATCGACGCTGCCACGGGCCTCGCGACCAGGGGCGCTGCATCAACGACGCTCAAGGGCGCCGGGATCGTCCAGGAGCAGACCGACAACACGGCCGGCGCCGACGGTGCCGTGAACGTTCCGCTCAAGCGTGGCCTGTGGCGCGTTGCCAACTCGGCCGGCGCGGACCAGGTCACGTTCAAGGATGTTGGCGCAAACGCGTACATCGTCGATGACCAGACGGTGGCCAAAACGGACGGCGGTGCAACGCGCTCGATCGCGGGCATCGTGCGCGATATCGATCCGGCCGGCGTGTGGGTCGAGTTCTGATCCGCACGTAGCAATAACCCCATCGCCACTCTGTAAGGAAAGTTCATGGAAATCAACCGCGCCAATCTGCGCACCCTGTTCACGGGTTTTAACACCGTGTTCCAGCAAGCCTTCGATGGTGCCCAGTCCGACTGGCAACGTGTCGCAATGCCAGTCCCCTCGGCAACTTCGCAGGAAGTCTATCCGTGGCTCGGCCAGACCACGCGCTTTCGCGAATGGATCGGCGATCGCGTGATCCAGAACCTGAAGTCGCACGACTTCACGATCAAGAATAAGCCGTTCGAAAACACTGTCGGCGTCGATCGCGAAGCTATCGAAGACGACACCTATGGCGTGTACAAGCCGGTGATCGCGCAGCTCGGCCTCGATGCGAAACAGCATCCGGATGAGCTGGTGTTCAGCCTGCTGTCGCAGGGCACCGCGAAGACCTGTTACGACGGCCAGTACTTCTTCGACACAGATCACCCAGTGGATCAGGCCAATGGCTCGACGGCATCCGTGTCGAACTTTCAGGCTGGCACTGGGCCGACCTGGTATCTGCTGGACATGACGCGCGTCGTGAAGCCAGTCATTTTCCAGACGCGCAAGGCGTACAACTTTGTTGCGATGGATCAGGAAACCGATGAAGTCGTCTTCTCGGCGAAGACGTATCGCTATGGCGTGGACGCCCGTTGCAATGTTGGCTTCGGCCTGTGGCAGCTCGCGTACGCATCGAAGGCTGATCTGTCCGAGGAAAGCTACGAAGCTGCGCGCGCTGCGATGCAGGAATTTAAGGGCGACAACGGCCGGCCGCTCGGTATCCGTCCGTCGCTGCTGGTGGTGCCGCCGTCGCTCGAAGGCATCGGTCGCAAGATCCTGCACGCCGACGCCAACAACTACGGCGCGACCAACGTCTGGAAGGGTTCGGCGGATCTGCTGCCGACGTCCTGGCTCTCGTAACCGGATACACCCCGCGAGAGACTGCCGCGCGACGCCGATAAGCGCGGAGGAAGAATGTCCCGGAGCTGCGGCATAACGGTGGGCTCCGGTAACGAAACTGAAATGACAGGAGTGGTAATGAGCAAACACAAGCATCCCGCCATCAGCGTGGCCGCGACGAAGGAGAATTTTCGACGGGCTGGCCACGTGTTTGGCACGAAGCCAGTCACGCTCGCGCTGGCAGCGCTTTCTCCGGACGCACACGCTGCGATCCTCGCAGACGCAGCTCTGGTCAAAGTCGATACCGTCGTGCATCTCGACCACGCGGAAGCAGCGGCGCTCCCGCACCACGATGCGCCGCACGTGAAGCAGGCTGCGGCGAAGATCGACTCGCTGCCGGCGGCCGTCGACGAGGACCACGCGAAGCGCGCCGCGACGCTGACCGACATCGAGACGGATCTCAAGCGGCAGGCTGTCGATCTCGAAGAGCGGGAAGCGGCGCTCGCAGCCCGGGAAGCTCAACTTGGCGAGCGGGAGCGCGACCTGCGCGCCGGCATCGCAGATATCGGGGATAAGAGGATCGAGCTGAGCGAACGGCTTGCAGCCTTCGAGCGCGAAAAGGCCGACTTCGAGGCTGCGAAGGTTGCGGCGTCCACCAATGCCAAGGGCGCAGCACCGGCCCAGGGCACGAAGAAGTAACGCGGCATGTACGCAACCGCCGACACCATGACCGCCCGTTTCGGGCAACGAGAGGCGCTCTCGCTATCTGATCGCGACCAGACTGGCGAAGTAAACGTGATCGTGCTCAGCGATGCACTGGACGATGCGTCCAGCGAGATCGATACGTATCTCGCCGGCCGCTACGCGTTGCCGCTTGACCCGGCCCCGAAGATGCTGGCCGGGATCTGTTGCGACATCGCACGGTATCGCCTGTGCGGCGGTGAGACCGTCATGACCGAAGAGATCCGCCAGCGCTACAAGGACGCGGTCAGCTTTCTGAAGCTGGTCGCATCCGGTGACGTGACGCTCGGCGTGACCGTCGCAGGTGCGGTCACGCAGCCCGACAACCCTATCCAGTTCGTCACCGGCACGCGCGTGTTCGGTCGCGAGAACCGGTAACGCCATGGCTTACGTACCGGTCATCACTGCGGTTGAGCTGGCCATGGTCGATCGTCTGACGCGTGGGCTGGGGAAGATGGTCACCGAGGTGCAAACCTACGGTGGGGAATTCGATGACGACGAGCTGGAGACGGTTGTGAGGCGCTTCCCCGCCGTGTGGGTGACGTTTGGCGGGGTCAAGCGCACCGACCCCGTGTCGACCAGCCGATCGAAATGGAAGGCCGAAGCGGTCTTCGTGGTCATGGTCGGATCTCGCAGCGTGCGCAACGAGCAGACGAGCCGCCATGGTGGTCCTGCGCAGTCTGAGGTCGGGACGAACCTGCTGGTGTGCGCAGTCCGGCATCTGCTCAATGAGCAGGATATGGGCTTACCGATCCGCAATCTTCAACCGGGATCAATTCGCACGCTTTTTAACACAAGGGTCCGCAGCGAAGCGATGTCTGTCTACGCGCTCGAGTTCCGGACCGCGTGGGTCGAAGACACGCTGTTTCTTGGCGCGTTCCCGCAGGGCGCGGCCGAAGGGCCGCTCGGCGAACTGTTCGAGCAGTACGGTGGCCAGATCGATCCGCAGACGCCCGACTGGAAAACGACGCTGCTGCGCTACTACCAGAAGCCCGGTACTGATCGACCGGCCGATGCGGAAGATCGAATTCAAATGAAGGAGAAGCCATGAAAGTGATTGCCCGTTCCGGGCTGCGTGTCCCGAAGGAACACGCGTCGCGCCAGTACATCACGGATGCCGAAGCCGTCGACGTACCGGACACCGCCTATTACCTGCGCCGCATCGCCGAGGGCGACCTGACCGTGGAAAACACGACGGCCGTCGAACCGGGTGCCAAAAAAGGCGCGAAAGGAGCCTGACAGATGGCAAGCAAGAATATTTCGTTCGACACGATCCCGTCGGGCATTCGCAAGCCGGGCAGGTACTTCGAGTACAACACGAAGCTCGCTGTTCGCACACTGCCGACCAACGAGCAGACGGTGCTGATCGTCGGCCAGCGTACCGCTGACGGCACCGCCGCGGCGCTGCAGCCGGTCGACGTATTCTCCGGTGACCAGGCAGCGCTGTTTTTCGGTGCCGGGTCACTGGCGCACATCGCCGCCGTCGCAGCGATCACGGCGAACAGGTATGTCGCGCTGACGGTGATCGCCGTCGACGATGCGGCAGCCGGCCAGCCTGCCAAGGGCACGGTCGAGTTTTCCGGGGCCGCGACGGCGGACGGCGCGTTTGCCCTGTACATCGGCAAGACGCGCATCGACATCGCCGTGTATGCGTCCGATCCGGCTGAAGCAATCACCGCCCGGCTCGCGGAACAGATTCAGCAGACGACGGCGCTGCCCGTCGAGGCTGAAGCGGTCGATGCCAGGCTGACGCTGACTGCGAAGAACAAAGGCGCGGCCGGCAACGGCATCACGGTGTCGCAGCTCAACCAGGCGAGCGGTGTCACCGCGATAGTCATGCCATTTTCCGGCGGTCTGAACGATCCCGACATCGCTCCGGCACTCGCCGTCGTGTACGGCGCGAAGTACAACCTGTACGCAACATGCTGGCCGACGAAGGAATCGCTGACGAAGCTGCGCACGCATCTGGACAGCATCTCGGGACCGCTCGAACAGCGTCCTGCAATCGGGGTGACCGGCACGCCGGCAACGCTTGCCGCCGCCACGACGCTTGCGGGTGATCTCAATGCAGGCCGTATCAACCTCGGTTGGCATCCGGGGTCCGTGTGCCTGCCGGCAGAGATCGCGGGCACCTACGCGGCGGTTATCGCAAGCGAAACGGACCCGGCCCGGCCGCTGAACACGCTCGCGCTGACGGGGCTGGATGTGACGCCGATCGCGTCACAACCGGGGCGCACCGAGCAGGAAAAGGTATTGCACAACGGTGTGACGCCATTCGAGATCGGTCCGGGCAATGTGGTGCAGATCGTACGTTCGATCACGACGTACACGAAGGACGCACAAGGGATCGACGATCCGGCGCTGCTCGACATCACGACGATTCGCACACTCGACTACGTTCGTAAGGCTTGCCAGCAACGAATTGCATTGCGGTTCCCCCGCGAGAAGTTGTCGGAAAAGACGCCGCCGAAGGTGCGTAGCGAGTTGCTCGACGTGCTCTACAAGCTCGAAGAGCTGGAAATCATCGAAAACGTCGAAGCGAACAAAGACAAGCTGATCGTCGAACGCGACCTGCAGGACGTCAATCAGCTCAATGCCGCGATTCCGTGCGATGTCGTGAACGGGTTGCATGTGTTCGCCGGCCGGATCGACCTGATCCTGTAACACCCTTCGCAACAAGATAGGAGCCAGCTATGGCATTGGAAGAATACGTCGGCGCGATCGTGCTCGAGGTCGACGGCCGCGAGGCCGAGGTCGTCAGCGTGTCGCCGACGTCGAAGACCGGCAAGAAGCCGGTCAAGACGATGAACCGCACGGGCCGGGTCAAGGGTTTCGCGCGTGGCGTCGAGGAGCACGAGCTGAAAGTCACGGTCGTCATTCCGCTCAACGGCGATGAAATCGACTGGTTCAACATGGAAGGCGGCAAGCTGACCACGTTCCCCGTTTCGCCGGGCGGCCAGCGCGTGAGCTATTACGACTGCGTGACGCTCGACATGGGCGATCAGTACAGCGTGGAAAACGAGGCGCGTCGCGACCTCTCCATTTTTTCAACTCGACGGGGGACGGAATGAGCATCATCACGGAAAAAGATTCGCTGGAATACGGTATCGAATACCCGGCTGGCAGCGGCCAGTATCACTATGACTTCGAGATCCGCCTCGCGACGGTCGATGACAACATCGCGGCGTATGAGCATCCGACGATCCTCGGCGGTGGCGTGTCGAACATGCGGGTCAATGCTGCAATCATCGCGACGTGCCTGCTTTCGCTCGGCTCGATCCCGAAGGAGGACATCACGCCCGAACTGGTCGGCTCCGCGATCGATACCGACTACGACAAGCTGTATGCCGTGCAGGAGCTGCTCAAAAAAAAGCGGAAAGAAATGAAGCCCACTTCCGCAACTTCCGGCTCGCGGTCCTCATCCTCGGCCAGCACGGCATTAGCGAAGAGCGGGTCCGTCGACTGACCGTACCAGAAATGGAAGGTTACCTTTCCGCGCTCGCAGAGCTGCGCGGAAAGCGTCCAGGCGGTCGATCCAGGAAGACCGGGCCGACCGTTAAAAGTTTGCGGCGTACACGCCACAGGGATAAATAGGAATGTCGTCTCGCGATCTACAGGTCGGACTGACCGTCCGGATGCGCGACCAGGTGTCGGCACCGGCGCAGCAGTCCGAACGCAATGTCCAGCGCAGCGTGCGCCAGACGACGCAGACCTACACCGATGCTTCGCGCGTCGCCGTGTCGACGAGCCGGATGCTGTACAACGTCCGCATGACGCAGAGCGCGCAGGCCGAACAGGCGGTGCAGCGCAACGTCGCGCAAACCGAAGCCGCCTATCAACGCGCGAACCGGAATGTGCTGACGGGTTCGCAACGCCTCGCCAACGCACGGCAGCAGCTCGACGTGCGCTCGGAACAAACGATCCGGCGCGAGATCGACCAGACGGTCGCTGCATACAACCGGCTCGCGCGTGCCGGTTTTTCGTCGTCGAACGAACAGGCACGCGCACTGGCCGCCGTGCAACGCAAGGTCGCCGACCTGAACAAGGAACTCGGCAAGACGGTCGAAAAAGAGGGACTGCTGGCGCGCGGCACGCATGGCGTGTTGCGCGTTGGCGAAGGGATCGCGGGAGCCTATGCCGGAGCGCGTGTACTGTCTGGCCCGGTCGGTCAGGCGATGCAGTTCGACCAGCACCTGGCGATGATCGCGAACACCAGCTATCGCAATCTCGCCCCGAAAGAACGCGTGAACGCGACCGGAGAGCTGCGCGCTGCAATCTACCGTGCCGTGCGCGAAGGCGGCGGGACACTCGAACAGGCGATGGAGTCGCTCGAAAAGCTGATGGCCCACGACACCCTCGGGCACAAGGCCGCATTCGACCTGCTGCCGAAATTGCAGAGAGGTGCGATGGCCGAAGGCGCGGACCCGGTCGACCTCGGCAACGTTGCGGTCAAGGCCGTGCAGAACCTGCGCTTCAACGAGCACGACACGGGGCGCGTGTTGGACATGGGCGCAGTCGCCAGCCACATGGGCGAATTCAAGTTTCCGGACCTGAGCCATTACCTTCCGGCGCAGATGGCGGCCGCAGGCAACGCCGGCTTCTCCGGTCCGCGCGGCTACGCGAAGATTCTCGCGCTGAACGAAACCGCGATGTCCACGGCCGGAACGGCGGGGCAGGCCGGCACGAACGTGACGGACCTGCTCAACCAGATGTCGAGCAGGGAGCTGGGGCATGCGGCGAAACGCGCTGGCATCAAGAATTTCGACGAAGTCAAGATGCGAACCCTCGCTCGCGGCGGGGACACGCTCGACGCGATCGAGGCGACGATCCAGACCATCTTCAAGAGCGACAAGAAGTATCAGGAAATCCAGCGCAAGCTGAAGACCGCCAAGCCGGGCGAAGACAAGGAGCTGCTGACCGACATGTCGAACCTTCTGCAGGGTTCGGCGATCGGCAAGCTGTTCGGCAACCAGCAGTCGGTCATGGCGCTGACAGGCTACATCACGCAAAAGCACAAACGGCAGGAAGTATACGAAGGTGCGATGCGCGAATGGGAGCGCGGCGGCGGCACCATCGCCGGCGACTTCGAGGTGATGAAGTCGATGGACGGCTTCAAGATGCAGCAAGTCAAGAATGAAACCGAGATCGCCGAGATGGATGCGCTGCGCGGGCTGAATCACCAGCTCGGCGATGCGGCGTCCAAGCTGGCGGATTACGCGAAGGAATACCCCGGCCTTGCGAAAGCGATCGCCGGCACCACGCTCGCTTTCGAGGGGCTAACCGGCTTGCTCGCAGGAGCCGGTTTGATGCGACTGCTGACCGGCGGACGTGCTGCCGGCGCAGCGGCCGGCGCGGTGACGGCCGCAGAAGCTGGCCTGGCTGGCGCCGGCATCGCGGGCGCAGCCGGTGCAGCAGGATTCGGTGCGCGGTTCTCCGGCATGGCGAAAACCATCGGCACGCGTGGTGGCCCACTGCTGGCTATCGCGAGCGGCCTCGAAGCGCTTTCGATCGCGGGTGACAAGACGAAGACGGCCGACGAAAAGAAGGCCGCTTACGTCGGTGTTGCGGGCGGCGCTGCCGGCGGTCTCGCTGGAATGGCGGCCGGTGCTGCAACTGGCGCACTGGTAGGTTCGGTCGTTCCTGGCGTCGGTAACGTGGTCGGTGCGGGCGTTGGGGCCGTGGCCGGTTACTTCGGACACGAATGGGGCGAGAAGCTCGGCAAGATGATCGGCGATGCGATCTTCGCGCAGAAGAAGGATGAGAAGCCGCCCGTCGTCGAGAGCCACATCACCGTCAATCTCGACGGTCAGCATCTGTATGACTTCGTGACAGCGTCCGGCCAGAAGGCCGCCCGGAGATTCTGATATGGCATGGAAAGACACGCTGCTCGACGCTTCGTTTCGGGGCGTACCGTTCGACGTGCAGCGCACGGACGATACGATCGACCGCGACACCGCTGAATACGCGGTGCCGCACGTCGACGGCGAAGACGTCGAAGATCTCGGCCTGAAGGCTCATGCCGTCAGCATGACGGCGATCTTCTTCGGGGACGACTACGAGGATCGGATGCAGGCGTTGCTCGGCGCACTCGCGATCAAGGGACCGGGAGAACTGATCCATCCGGTCTTCGGGTCACTGCCCGACATGCAGCTTCTCGGCGCGCACGTCGCGCACGATGCAGAGAACGTCGATGCCTGCGTGATCGAGATGCGCTTCAAGCGTTCGACGCCGGGCAACCCTTTCTTCGTCGAGCAACTGCCAACGCAGACTGCCGACGCGGCCGCGCAGCTTGCGACCGCCGCGCAGAACGCGGGCGCGAGCATGTTCGCGATGGCGGTCGACGCGCTCAAGACGATGAAGGCCGGTCTTCGCCGGCTCAATGCCTTGCGCGATGTACTGAGCGAAACGCTCGGCCCGATCAAGGCGCTTGTCGTCGGCTTCCGCAGCGCGACCGTCGACTATCTGTCCTGGCCGGGCGCGTTTGCGTCGGACCTGATCGGCCTGGTCAGCGGCATCGCGGATTTTCGGTCGTTCGATTCCGGTCTCATCATGTCCGACTGGAACAACATGCGGGACCAGATGAAGACGATCGTGAAGCTGCCCGCAGCTTCGGCCGCTGGTCAGCCGCTCGTCATTCCCGGCACTCAGACGACGCCAGTTACTCCGAACGGCCCCGTCGATCCCGCCGCACCGTACATCCCGGCTCGTCCCGGTACCGTCGCGGCGGAACCCTCCGACGTCCAGCTTGTGACGGCCATCGCGGCGGTCGCCGTGGCCACCGTCACTGCAGGCGTCGCATCCGACGTGATCGCCAACGAAGTCGACGCACCGACCCTGACGCCCGGGCAGATCGAACAGATCGCGAACGACGCGCGGGAGTTGATCCAGACCGCGATCGACGAAGTGCGCGCAGCCGTGCCAGTCGAACAGGCTCGCCTGGTCATCGAGCCACTGAAGGATGCGGCGCTGTCGGTGCAGGCGCTGGCGATCAAGGTGATCGACGTCCTGCCGCCGATCATCTCGCGTACGGTCGATGCGCCGTCCAATCTGACGTTGCTGGCACACCGCTGGTACGGGGACTATTCGCGTTCGGCCGAGCTGCTTCGCCTGAATCCGCAGATCCGCAATCCCAACTTCATCGAACGGGGAGACGTCGTCCGTGGCTTCGCCCAATAACGACATCACGCTGCTGATGGGCGGCAAGGCACATACCTACTGGTCGTCGTACTCGATCGACTCAGATCTCCTGACGCCGGCCGACGCATGGGAGGTTCGTCTCACGCGTCCCGCCGGGAAGATGCCGGCCACCGTTAAAGCCGGCGCGCACGTCGAGGTCAAGGTGGGCGACGAGACGGTGCTGGTCGGCTACGTCGACCAGGTGCGCCGCCGTACCAGCAAGACAGAAAAAACGCTGATGATCAGCGGCCGGGATTACGCCGCGATCCTGCGTGATTGCTCGGCCCCGATCTTCACGGCCAAACAGGTGACGCTCACCGAAGTGGTCGCAAATATCGTCAAGCCGCTAGGCATCAGGAAGATCCGCATCGACACCGCGCGTTCGCAACCGACCTGGGACAAGATCAGCGTCGATCCTGGCGACACGGCATGGGACACACTCGCCCACGCTGCTGAAGGCGAAGGTCTGTGGCCGTGGTTCGACCCGGACGGCACGCTGGTGGTCGGTGGGCCGGATTACAATGCCCCGCCCGTCGCGAGCCTGATCCTGCGCGAGGATGGCAAGGGCAATAACGTCGAATGGTTCGACGAAGACCTGTCGATCGCGGAGCGTTATTCGGAGGTCACGGTGCTCGGCCAGGCGCACGGTACAGGGTCATCGGCCGGCAAGCACGCCATCAGGACGACCGTGAAAGACAAAGACGTGACCGTGTACCGCCCCAAGGTGCACGTCGATCACGACGCACCCAATCTCGCGGCGGCCGAAGCGCGTGCGCACAAAATCATTTCCGATTCGGCGCTCGCCGCACACACGCTGCGCACGAGCGTCAAGGGACACCGGACCTCGGACGGTGTGCTTTGGAAGCCCGGGCAGCGCGTGCATGTCGTGTGGGAGGAATACGATATCGACGCCATTTACTTCCTGATGGCGCGGCGTTTCACGGGCGGCCGTCCCGGCGGCACGCACACGACGCTCACGCTCAAGGAAGACGGCGTCTGGATTCTCGACGCACACCCCCATTCCGGGCGCAAGCACCGGAAGAAGAAAGACGGTGGCCCATCGCTCGAAGTCACGGACGCTACCATCAACGCGAGCATCATGAAATGATCAAGGATATCGACAAGCGGATTGCCCGCGCACTGGCCGGTGTCAGGCAAACCTTTCGGGGTGTGATCGGTGGCGTGAATACCGATGGCCCGGTCGTCCTGGTACGCGGCGAAGGTCTCGCCGGCGAGAACATGGTTGATCAGGAGCTGTTCCAGCACTACGGTTACACCAGCGCGCCACCGGTCGGCACCATGCAGATCATCGTGCCGGTCGGTGGCAAGACGAGTCACGGCATCGTCATCGCGACCGAACATGGTCAGTATCGGCTGAAGGCGTTGAAGGCCGGCGAGGTGGCGCTGTACACCGACGAGGGCGATTCGATCGTCCTTGCTCGTGGTCGCATCATCGACATCAAGACGAAGACGCTCAACATCAATGCCGAAGAATCGGTCAACATCGACACGCCGAAAGTCAACGTGACGCATCAACTTAACGTGGCCGAGCAGATCACTGGTCAGGGTGGCATGTCGATGTCGGGTGGCGATGGCGCGCGCATCGACAGCTTGAACGTCGAGAAAGATGCGGTGATCGGTGGCAAGAGTTTTAACGGCCATAAGCATCCAGAGACCGGCAGCATCACCGACACCCCGGTCATCTGACGCCGACGGAAACAACTCACTGACCTCCATCAACTGAAGCGTCCGCGCGCGCGCGATGACAATCGCATCATGGACGCACTTCTCAATCCCCAGACAGGCGGATATACCGGCACGCAGACCACGACGCTTGCGAACGTCGTGTATATCCGTCTTTCCACGCCGCTCGGATCATGGTGGGCCGCGCCGGACGTCGGCTCACTGCTCCACACGCTGGCCCGTGAGAAGGACACGCCCCGTGTTCGCCGTCTCGCCGTTCAATATGCCGAGCAGGCGCTCGCGCCGCTAGTCAAGGATGGCCGCGCGAGCAAGCTGTCGGTGACGTCTGCATCCGGCGAGAAAGGCTGGCTCATCCTCTTCATCGAGGTGGTCGACGCGACGGGCGACGTGCACCATTTCCAACACCCGATCAAGGTGTCGTAATGCCGGCAACCGTTCTCACTCTCGATCAGATCCGCGAGAACATCCTTCGCGAGATCAGGAACCAGCGTCCGGAAGCCGACGTCGGTAACGATTCCGATCACTACGTGCGCGCGAGCGGTGTGGCCAGCGCGGTCGAAGGTCTGTACGCGCACCAGGTCTGGACCGCCAGGCAGATTTTTCCCGACACGGCGGACGAAGACAAACTTATCCTGCATGCGCGTCTGCGCGGCATCGATCGCAAGCCCCCTGTAGTGGCAAGCGGAACCGCACGCGCCACGGGTAAGCCGGGCGTCACGATCGCGAGCGGTTTGAGCAACAGGTATCAGGACGGGACTTCGTATGTGACGACGAGTGGCGGCACCTTCGACGCGTCGGGAAACCTGATCGTCGACGTTGCTGCCGTTACGGCCGGCGTGAGTGGCAATCGGCAGGAAGGCGACGTGCTCACGCTGACCGTTCCACCGATCGACGTCGATGCGTCCCTGACGATCATCAGCCTGCGGGGCGGTACCGCGATCGAAACGCTCGACAGCCTGCTTGCTCGTCTGCTGCAGCGCATTCGCCGGCCGCCCGCCGGTGGCAACAAGTACGACTACTGGCAGTGGGCGATGGAAGTGCCGGGCGTGACGTCCGCTTTTGTTTATCCGTTGAGGCGTGGTCTCGGCACGGTCGACGTCGTGATCGCAACCGACGACGGTCTGCCTTCGGATGACGTGCTGAAGGCGACGCAGGCGCATATCGACGATCAGCGGCCGGTTCGCGCGAAGGATACGCGCGTCGTTGTGCCTTCGATCAAAACCTATGACGTTGACGCAGCCGTCAAACTGGACGGGATCTCAATCGAAGCTGCACAGGTAGCTGTGGCAAGTGGCCTGAATGCGTACAACGCAATCATCACCCCGGGTGAGACGGTGATTCGAAATCGTATCGGTGGCGTCATCAACGACACGCTCGGCATCATCGACTATTTGCTCGACAGTCCGGCAAGCAACGTCGTTCCGATCGCCGATGCGAAAGTCATCGAGTGGTGCCGTCTCGGCAAGGTGACGTTGAGGCCGATGACATGAAAGACCACGCGGACTTGCTGGGGCGTCTCCTGCCGCCGGTGTCCTACGACCCGCGCGAGCCGCAGCTCGCGACAGAGCTGGTAGCCGAGGGGAAAGCACTCGATCGTGCGCTTGGCGACGCAGAGACGGTCGTCAACGGAATCACGCCGTTCTTTGCGCACCAGCTCCTGCCGGATTGGGAGCGCGTGTGCGGCATCACCCCGCCCGAGGACTCGACGTTGCAGCAACGCATCTCGACGGTCGTCGCGAAGATCAACGAAACGGGCGGCATGTCGATCCCGTATTTCACGCGCCTTGCGGCCGCGCTCGGCTATCGCATCGAGATCGCCGAACCCGATCCCTTTCGCGTCGACGAAAGCTCGGTGGGCGACGCGCTGTGGATCGAGGACATCATCTATGAGTGGGGTGTCGTGGTTCATGGCGCACCGTCGCTCGAAATCTATTTCCGCGTTGACGAGAGCGTGGTCGGTGAGCCACTCCTGACATTCGCAGACCCTGTCATCGAAGCCGTGTTCGAAGATCTGAAGCCGGCCGATACGTTCGTCTACTTCACCTATCTGGAAGAGTAACCATGCAGCGAATCAACACCCCTGACGGAACCTTTCATGCCGGCGATCCGTCTGCCGGCGTGAAAGGCTCGGTAGTGACACGCGACTTCATGCAATCGATGCAGGAGGAGCTTGCGGCCGTACCGGAAAGCGTTGGAATCAAGCTTGACCCAGCCGACAACAAGCAGGTGCTCAAGGCGATTCAGAAGATCCTCGCGGACGCCTTGAAGAACTATCAGCCCGGCCTTGGTTTCACGCCTGTCCAACAAGGCACGGGGGCGAACCAGAACCCGAATGCCGTGAAGATTGGCTGGGGGAAAGACGGCAGCGGTTTGCGCGTGACGGTCGACAGCACCGATCTGGGCGTCGTTGTATTCGGTGGTCAACTCGCGGCCTACGCGACGCAGGCGTGGGTGAATCAGACCCTTGGAGCCTATGCGACACAGCAATGGGTACAAGGGTACGCAGTCAAAAGCGGCGATGGCGTGCCGTACATGCTCACGACGAACAACGAGAAAACTGCTGGGTGGCTTTCGATCAACGGCCAGAATCGCGGCATGCTGTGGACGGATCAGAATTTCAATCCGGCCAGCAAGGCTCCCGTTCGCGTCAATAACGGCGGTTATGGTTACGTGGTCAGCGATTCCGGCAACGTTATTACGCAGAACTGGAATAGCCGCGATCGTGTCGACGTGTACATCGACGGAAATTTCCAAGGTGCAATAGCGTACACGCGCGATGTTGAAGTCAAGGCCGACTTTAGCTGGACGAGTGGCCAGCTATCGGACATTCGCAACCAGGTGAACGGCAAGGTCGGCGCGGCGTCTGGAAACGTGATGGGGGTCGGATGGGACGGCTCGGCTCGACACATCAACTTTGTTGTCGACGGGCAGCTCATCGCCTATGTTGCCGCGAACGTGTCAGACCGGATGCTCAAGGAAAATATCCGACTGGCGATGGACGTCGATTCACTTGCCAAGATCGACCAGGCGAAGTTCTATTGGTACCAGTGGAAGAACGGTGCTGGCGACGAATCGTTTGGCCCGATCGCGCAGCAACTGCAGTCTGTGGAGCCGAGATGGACCTATAGGGCCGCCAACACCGATCCGCTAGCTCAACCGCTCATGCTCGATACGACGAACATGCTGATCGACGCAATGCACGCGATTCAGCAGCTGTCAAGCAAGGTGCGCGAACTGGAACAAACCGTCGCGGCACTCTCTGCAAAGTAATCCGGAAGCCCGGGCGGCATTCAATAGTTCACCCGGATTTCGGAACAAGGCGACCGACGCGAGTGTTGAAGCACCCGCGCCGGCCACTCGCTCACTGAACGGAACAGTGAGAAGCCAAGGCCCTGCCACCTCCCGGGAGGCGGGCGGATTCTATCAAATTCGCGTACTTTATGGCACAACCGATCATTCCGTGGCTTGGCGGCAAACGCCGTCTGGCCGATCAGCTCATTCCGCTTTTCCCGCAGCACGAGTGTTACGTCGAGGTGTTCTGCGGCGGTGCCGCGCTGTATTTCTTGCGGCCAATGCCGGCCCCGGTCGAGGTGCTGAACGACATCAACGGTGAGCTGGTGAATCTGTACCGCGTCGTGCAGCATCACCTCGAAGAGTTCGTGCGCCAGTTCAAATGGGCGATTTCCAGTCGTCAGGTATTCAAGTGGCACCAACAGACGCGCGCGGAAACGCTCACCGATATCCAGCGAGCGGCCCGCTTCTACTACCTGCAGCAGCATGCGTTCGGCGGGAAGGTCAACGGTCAGACGTTCGGTACGGCCACGACCGCGCCTTCGGTCAACCTGCTGCGCATCGAGGAGAGTTTGTCGGCCGCACATCTACGCCTGGCTGGCGCGCATGTCGAGAACCTGCCCTGGGTGAACTGCGTGGAGCGCTATGACCGCTCGCATACCTTCTTCTATTGCGACCCACCGTACTGGCAGACCGAGGGCTATGGCGTGCCGTTCCCGTTTGAGGAATATGAACGGATGGCCGCGATCATGCGTTCGTGCAAGGGCAAGGTAATGGTCAGCATCAACGACCATCCGGACATCCGGGAGGCGTTTGATGGCTTTCCGATGCTCGGCGTCGACATCAAGTACGCCGTCAATAACACGAACGGCGGGCCGCAGACCAGCCGGGAACTGGTGATAACAAACTGGGAGCTTGGCACGCAAACAAACGGTCTGTTTTAACCAGTGCAGTAGAGTATCGTTTTCGCGGAGTATTTGGCACATCGGGAGATATAGCATCTCCCTTTCGAAGACCGGAGATAAGAACAATGGATAACCGATACACCTACGGTAGACATCGAAATCTCAGTGCTGCCGACCTGTTCGTTTACGTAGCGCTGGACGAAACCACCAAGCAACTCGGACTGGACGATTTGACCGCTGCTGCTGCCGTGTTGCTGGGCCAAGCTGATGTCCCTGTTCCCGGCAAGATCGCCGGGGCTACCGAGGGCACATCCGTCGCATCGCTTGCCGCTCGCAAGCTGCTGCCTTTCAAGGTGGCGGTTCGTTTGCCAACTATCACAAAGGTCGGGCTCAAGGGCGTTCGGATCGCTTTCACGCGGAACTTGGGTGCGTTCGTTGGCCGGGCCATTCCAGTCGTCGGGGAGGTGTTTCTGGCGCGAGACGCCTTCCTGATCATGCGGCACACGCTAGCGGCTTATAACCGGATTGCGAAGCCAGAGGATAGGGTGCTTTCATGAAAGACGATACTTGGACGCAACTGGAGGCATTTGCACGGACCGAACTCGGTCGCCCGCTGCTCGGCGGCCGACTCGATCTGCAGCCTTCGTCACGTCTGGAGCAGGATCTCGGTCTGACGGGCCTTGATGCGATCGAATTCATTGACAATTGGGCGAAGACGTTCAATGTACAGGCGGAGGGATTCCCCTATAGGCGCTACTTCGGCCCGGAAGGCCAGGAATTGCTGTCGTCGGTCTTGGGACTGTTTTCTGAGCGTTTCCGCCGGCCGGCGCAGGTCCCGCTTACGCTGGGGATGCTGGCTGAGGCAATGCGTCATGGGCGATGGGATACCGCTGAGGTCGAGGCAGCGGCGGCCAGGGACAAATGATGCGCGAAAGGCACTCGTTTGGGTAGGACAAAACCAGCGCGAAACGGTGCCAAAACGCGCGCGTCGCTACAGCAACAAATGCGGACCCCTCGCCCCGCGGAAAACTCCGCTCTGTTCCCACGAGAACCGTCCGCCGTGTGAGGGCAAACGTGGGGGCAAACCATGAAAAAAGGCCTTACGGCTTTCACCGTAAGGCCTTGATTTCTTTGGTCGGGGCGAGAGGATTTGAACCTCCGACCACCTGCACCCCATGCAGGTACGCTACCAGGCTGCGCTACGCCCCGAACAGCACAAAATTATAACAGACACTTCATTCGATTAGAACCGCCACGCACCAACAAAGCAAACTTAGTGGCCAAACTTAGTGACTCAACAAATCGATCACCTGCAGCAACTCTTTGCGTAACTGGTCTACATCGACCGCGGCCGTTGATGCAGCCGGCGCCGCTACGCCCTCGCCTTCCTCGATCACATCGGCCGATTCACCAAGCACGCCGCCGCCAGGTGAATCAAGCCGATTGCGTGCCCCGTTGATCGTGAAGCCCTGCTCATACAGCAACTCACGAATCCGCCGGATCAACAGCACCTCGTGGTGCTGGTAATAGCGGCGATTGCCGCGCCGCTTGACCGGCCTCAACTGCGTGAACTCCTGTTCCCAATAGCGCAGCACATGCGGTTTCACACCGCACAGTTCGCTGACCTCACCAATCGTGAAGTAGCGCTTCGCCGGAATCGGAGGCAAGACGACTTTTTCGATCGTCGCTGTCATCGTCAGTTAGCCGTCGTGGTGGGTTGCGCAGGAACGCGCCGGTCGATCAGCGCGTGAAGCTCGCTTCAGCGCCGTTCTCGACCAGCGCCTTCAGCTTTTGACTTGCATGGAACGTCACGACGCGGCGCGCGGCGATTGGAATCGCCTCGCCGGTCTTCGGATTTCTGCCGGGGCGCTGGGGTTTGTCGCGCAACTGGAAGTTGCCGAACCCCGACAGCTTCACGCTATCGCCACTCTCCAGCGCATCGCGGATCACCTCGAAGAACGCTTCGACCATGTCTTTGGCTTCCCGCTTGTTGAGCCCGACGTTGTCGAACAGCAACTCGGCAAGTTCCGCCTTGGTGAGCGTCGGCGTTTCACTGGAAACGGCGGCGGGTGATGTCGGAATATCGCGAATCATGGCGCTGCGTTGCGCCGTAAGAAGGGCTTCGAAATCACTCGAGTTCATTTCATTCATATCTATCAAATGGCGCGCCAAGCAGAAACGGAGGTTGCGAAAAATGCCGTGCAAATGTTAAATGCGGGTTATCCACGCAACCGTGCGCCATATACTCGAGCCAGACGTTCCACCAGAGTTTGAATGGCCAAATCGACCGTTTCATCCTGAAGGGTTCCGCCAGTATCTTGCAAGGTCACACGGAACGCAAGGCTTTTCTCATGCGCGGCCAGACCACCGGAAGTGTTTGATTTTGGACGGAATTCGTCAAAAAGCGCAACCCTCTGAACAGTCTTGCAGGCCTCCTCGGACTGGGCTTTTTGCAGCTCGTCCAACAGCGCCTGAACCTCGATTTTCTGATCGACGACCACGGCAATATCGCGGCGCACCGGCGGGAATTTAGACACTTCCGTCGGCGTCGGCAATACACGCTGCATTAATGCTTCCGCTTCGATTTCAAAAAGAATCGGCGCATGCGGCAAATCATATTTCTGCATCCAGCGAGGATGCAATTCGCCAATCCAGCCGACCGCGCGCCCATCCAGCTCAATACGCGCGCTGCGGCCCGGATGCAGCGCCGGATGCTCCGCCTTCACGAAACGCGCCACCGCCGGCGCGAGCAGCGCTTCCAGATCGCCCTTCACATCGAAGTAGTCGACCGTGCGGGTTTGCGCGCCCCACTGCTCGTCGAGCGCGGGACCATAGGCGAGCGCACCGATCATCTTCGACTGTGCGAAACCTTCGACCGCCAGTTCGCCCGCCTTGATCGACGGATCATTCAGGAACACGCGGCCGGCTTCGAACACGCGCACGCGATCGGCCGCGCGGCGGTTCAGATTCATGCGCAGCACGTCGAGCAGACTGCCGAACAACGTGGTGCGCATCACCGAATACTGGCTCGCGATCGGATTCAGCAGACGTACAGGCTTGTCATTGCCCGCGAAGTCCTGCTCCCACTCGGCATCGACGAAACTGAAATTGACCGTTTCCGCGTAATCACGCGCAGCGAGCGCGTGACGAATCACGTGGATCGAGTGCTGGGTTTCGTTGGTCGCGCGCATTTCGCTGGTCGCAACGGGCGGGCGCGCCGGAATCTTTTCGAAGCCGTAGATGCGCGCGACTTCCTCGATCAGGTCTTCTTCGATTTCGATGTCGAAGCGGTACGACGGCGGCATCACCGAGAACGTATCGCCATCGCGTTCGAACGTGAGGCCGAGGCGCGTGAAGATCTGCGCGATTTCGTCCGCATCGATCCTGATGCCGATGATGCGGTTCGCACGCGCGACACGCATCTTCACCGGCGCGCGTTGCGGCACATTGACGGTTTGATCGTCGACCGGGCCGGCTTCGCCGCCGCAGATGTCGAGGATCAGTTGCGTGATGCGCTCGATATGCTCGACGGTGGTCGCATAGTCGACGCCGCGCTCGAAACGATGGCCTGCATCGGTCGAGAAATTGTACTTGCGCGAGCGGCCGCGAATGCTGTCGGGCCACCAGAATGCGGCTTCGAGATAGATGTTGGCGGTGTCGAGCGTGACGGCGGTGCTGTCGCCGCCCATGATGCCCGCGAGGCTTTCGATGTGCTGCTCGTCCGCGATCACGCCGACGGTTTCATCGAGTTCGACGGTGTTGCCGTTCAGCAGCTTGAGCGTTTCGCCTTTGCGGCCCCAGCGCACGTCCATGCCGCCGTGGATCTTGTCGAGATCGAACACGTGCGACGGACGGCCGAGTTCGAGCATCACATAGTTCGAGATGTCGACGAGCGCTGAAATGCTGCGCTGACCCGAACGCTCCAGACGCTGGACCATCCATTGCGGCGACTTCGCGTGCGCGTTTACGCCGCGAATCACGCGGCCAGAAAAACGGCCGCACAGATCGGGCGCCGAGATTTTGACGGGCAACGTTTCGTTGAGCTTGACGGGCGCCGGCTTGATTTCGAGTGGACGCAGCGGAGCGCCGGTGATCGCGGAGGTTTCCCGCGCCACGCCGAACACCGACAGGCAGTCCGCCTTGTTCGGCGTCAGCTTGATTTCGAAAATCGTGTCGTCGAGTTTGAGCGTCTCGCGGATGTCCTGGCCGATCGGCGTATCTTCCGGCAGGATCATCAGCCCGCTATGATCCTCCGACAGCTTCAGTTCGCGCG
The DNA here is from genome assembly GCF_058781505.1 of Paraburkholderia sp. FW306-2-2C-D06C. Taxonomy (NCBI): domain Bacteria; kingdom Pseudomonadati; phylum Pseudomonadota; class Betaproteobacteria; order Burkholderiales; family Burkholderiaceae; genus Paraburkholderia; species Paraburkholderia sp. FW306-2-2C-D06C. Next base: position 103,053 of record NZ_JBYSWU010000013.1, read on the forward strand.
CCGAGCACAGCATCCCCTGGCTTTCCACGCCGCGCAGCTTCGAGAGCTTGATCGCGAACGGCGCGCCGCCCTCTTCGGCCGGCGGCAGTTGCGCGCCGACCAGCGCGACCGGCACCTTGATGCCCGGCGCGACGTTCGGCGCACCGCACACGATGTTCAGCGCCGCGCCCGTGCCGGCGTCGACCTGACACACGTTGAGCTTGTCCGCGTCCGGGTGCTTGACGACTTCCAGCACCTGGCCCACGACGATCTTCGAGGTCGGCGGCGCGGCCGGCCGCAGGTCTTCGACTTCGAGACCCGCCATCGTCAACGCGTGCGACAGTTCATCGGTCGTCAGTTGCGGGTCGACAAAGGTTCTCAGCCAGGATTCCGGGAATTGCATGGTTCTGTGTACGTTCTGATCAGGTTAGGTCCACGTCCGGCGGTGCTTCGATAGGCTCGATTCGCCGAGCACTGCCGGGGACGCTGCGGGCGGCACTGCGTGCAGTGCCGCGCTCTATGCTTGTCGCGTTCGTACGCGCCGGTTCATGCGAATTGACGCAGGAAACGCAGGTCGTTTTCGAAGAACAGACGCAGGTCTTGCACGCCGTAACGCAACATCGTGAGCCGTTCGAGACCGCTGCCGAAGGCAAAGCCGATGTAGCGCTCGGGGTCGAGGCCCATGTTGCGGATCACCGTGGGGTGAACCTGGCCGGAACCCGAAATTTCGAGCCACTTGCCGGCGTTCTTGCCCGTTTCGAACAGCATGTCGATCTCGGCCGACGGTTCGGTAAACGGAAAGTACGACGGACGGAAGCGCACCTGAATATCGTCGCGCTCGAAGAATTTCTTGAGGAAGTCGGTATAGACGCCCTTCAGATCCGCGAAGCTGATGTTCTCGTCGATCCACAGGCCTTCGACCTGGTTGAACATCGGCGAGTGGGTCGCATCGCTGTCCACACGATACGTGCGGCCCGGCACGATCACCTTGATCGGCGGCGTGTTGGTGCGCGCATAGCGCACCTGCATCGGGCTGGTATGCGTGCGCAGCAGCAGCTGGCGGCCGTCGGCATCTTTGCCGTCGACGTAGAAAGTGTCCTGCATCGAACGCGCCGGATGGTTTTCCGGGCTGTTCAGCGAGGTGAAGTTGTACCAGTCGGTTTCGATCTCGGGGCCGTCGGCCACGTCGAATCCAATCGTACGGAAAATCTGTTCGACGCGCTCCCATGTGCGCATCACCGGGTGCAGGCTGCCTGCACCGGTGCCGCGGCCGGGCAGCGTGACGTCGATGGCTTCAGCGGCGAGGCGCTGGTTCAGCAACGCGTCGGCCAGCGCCTGACGGCGGGCCGTCAACGCGGCTTCCACTTGTTGCTTGACGAGGTTGATCCGTGCGCCTTCGGTCTTGCGCATTTCGGGATCGAGTTTGCCAAGGCCCTTCAACAGCTCGGTCAGCGCACCCGATTTGCCGAGAAAGCGTGCTTTCTCGTTCTCGAGGGTGGTGACGTCGGAGGCTTCTGCGAAGGCTTTTTGCGCGTCGGCGACAATCTGGTCCAGATCCATTGATCCCATCATTTCAACGTCAGTGTTCAATCGAAGCAAAACGGGTTCTACCAACAAAAACGGGGCTCGGTGAGGAGCCCCGTTTTTGCTGCAGCGTCACCGAGACTACCGGATGTTCGCTGCAACGAACCACGCAGTACTAGTTGCCAAATGCGCAATCAGGCTGCAACGGCGGCTTTCACCTGCTGAACGATCGCAGCAAAAGCGGCCTTGTCGAACACAGCCATGTCGGCCAGCACCTTGCGGTCGAGTTCGATCGAAGCCTTCTTCAGGCCGTTGATGAACACGCTGTACGTCATGTCGTGCTGACGCACCGCCGCGTTGATACGCGTGATCCACAATGCACGGAACACACGCTTCTTGTTGCGGCGATCGCGGTAGGCGTATTGGCCTGCGCGCATGACCGCCTGCTTGGCGATGCGATAGACGTTATTGCGACGGCCGCGGTAACCCTTGGCCAGCTTGATGATCTTCTTGTGACGGGCCCGTGCGGTAACCCCACGTTTTACTCGAGGCATGTTTCGCTCCTATGAGTTTCAGTTAAGGGTTAAGCGAACGGCAGCATTGCGCGCACGGAGTTCAGATCGGAATCATGAACTGCCGTCGAACCGCGCAGATGGCGTTTGTTCTTGGTGGTCTTCTTGGTAAGAATGTGGCGCTTGAAGGCTTGACCGCGCTTGACGGTACCACCCGGACGCACCACGAAGCGCTTTGCAGCACTCTTCTTGGTCTTCATCTTAGGCATGACGAACAACTCCATTATTAGATGGATATGGGTGTGCGGTCGGCCTGATGGCCACAGCCCGCCCTTCGAAACCCACTCCACTTGGTATGCAGACCGCCGATACCGCCGACGGCCGCTTTTCAGGAACGATGCCCATTTGCATAAGCGCCGCTCCGAAACCTGCCGATGCTGTACCGGACACCCGGCGCAGCATCGTTTGAATCCTGTGCGACGAATCCTGTACAACTGAAGCGCGCGCCACATGGCGCGCAGCCACTTACTTCTTTTTCTTCGGAGCGAGCACCATGATCATCTGGCGCCCTTCCATTTTCGGCATCTGTTCGACCTGACCGACTTCGTCGAGGTCCGTGCGCAGGCGCTCGAGCATGCGCATACCGATTTCCTGGTGAGCCATTTCGCGGCCACGGAAACGCAACGTGATTTTCGTCTTGTCGCCGTCTTCGAGGAAGCGGACGAGGTTGCGCAGCTTGACGTTGTAATCGCCGTCATCGGTACCCGGGCGGAATTTGACTTCCTTCACCTGGATGACCTTCTGCTTGAGCTTGGCCTCGTGCTGTTTCTTCGCTTCCTGGTACTTGAACTTGCCGTAGTCCATCAAACGGCAAACCGGCGGGACCGCCTGCGGAGCGATTTCGACGAGATCCACGTCCTGCTGCTCAGACAAGCGGAATGCATCAGCAAGTTTCACGATGCCGAGCGGTTCGTTCTCGACTCCGACCAGACGCACCTCGGGTGCAGTAATTTCACCGTTGATGCGGTGCGCAGACTTATCAGTAGCGATGTTACGTTTCCTCTAAAAATTAAAAAAACGAGCCGCGCTGCCAAGTGGCTCAGTTGAACGACTGCACGTCCTGGCGCAGACGCTCAATGAAGATGTCGAGAGGCATCACGCCCAGATCGACACCACCACGGGCACGCACGGCTACCGTTTGGGCATCACGCTCTTTATCGCCGACCACAAGGAGATACGGCACCTTTTCCAGCGTGTGCTCGCGTATTTTATAGCTAATCTTCTCGTTGCGCAAATCGGCCTCGACTCTAACCCCTTGTTTTTGCAACGATTGAGCTACAGACTGTGCATATTCGGCCTGACTTTCCGCGATATTCATCACCACAACCTGCATCGGCGCAAGCCATGACGGCATTGCACCAGCATGGTGCTCGATCAGAATACCGAGAAAACGCTCCATTGATCCGACGATTGCCCGGTGCAGCATGATCGGCCGCCGGCGGCTGTTGTCTTCTGCCACATACTCGGCGCCCAGACGCTCCGGCAGCACCATATCGAGCTGCAACGTGCCGCATTGCCAGGAACGGCCAAGCGCGTCCTTGATGTGGTACTCGACCTTCGGGCCGTAGAACGCGCCCTCGCCCTGCAACTCTTCCCATGTCACGCCGCAGGCGGTCAGCGCTTCGCGCAGACCCTGCTCCGCGCGATCCCACGTTTCATCCGTGCCGGCGCGCGCATCCGGGCGCAGCGACAGCTTGATGTCGATGTGATCGAAGCCGAAGTCCTTGTACACGCTCATCGCCAGCGTGTTGAACGCGATCGATTCGCCGATGAACTGGTCTTCGGTACAGAAAATGTGCGCGTCGTCCTGCACGAAGCCGCGCACGCGCATCAGGCCATGCAGCGCGCCCGACGATTCATTGCGATGGCACGAGCCGAATTCCGCGTAACGCAGCGGCAGATCGCGATACGAGCGCAAACCGTGATTGAACACCTGCACATGCCCCGGACAGTTCATCGGCTTGATCGCGTAGTCGCGCTTTTCCGATTCCGTCGTGAACATGTTTTCACGATAGTTCTGCCAATGACCCGACGCCTCCCACAGCGAGCGGTCCATGATCATCGGCGTCTTGATTTCGAGGTAGCCCGCATCGTTCACGCGGCGGCGCATGTACTGCTCGACCTGCTGCCACAGCGTCCAGCCGCGCGGATGCCAGAACACCATGCCCGGCGACTCGTCCTGCATGTGGAACAGGTCGAGCTGCTTGCCGAGCTTGCGGTGATCGCGCTTCTCCGCCTCTTCGAGCATGTGCAGATACGCCTCCTGGTCTTCCTTCTTCGTCCAGGCCGTACCGTAGATGCGCTGCAGCTGTTCGTTCTTCGAGTCGCCGCGCCAGTAGGCGCCTGCCACCTTCATCAGCTTGAAGACCTTCAGCTTGCCGGTGGACGGCACGTGCGGGCCGCGGCACAGATCGGTGAAGCCGCCGTGCGAGTACAGCTTGATTTCGTCCGTGGCAGGGATCGATTCGATGATCTCGGCCTTGTACTTCTCGCCGATGCTCTTGAAGTAGTCCACCGCTTCGCCGCGCGACACTACGCGGCGCGAGACCGCCTCGTCTTTCTTCGCGAGTTCCTGCATGCGCTTTTCGATCTTCTCGAGATCTTCCGGCGTGAAGGGACGGCTGTACGCGAAGTCGTAGTAAAAGCCGTTGTCGATCACCGGACCGATCGTAACTTGCGCTTCAGGGTACAGATCCTTCACCGCGTACGCGAGCAAGTGCGCCGCGGAGTGACGAATGATGTCGAGACCGTCTGCATCTTTTTCGGTGACGATGGCGAGCGCCACGTCGTGATCGATCAGCGTGGACGTATCGACGAGCTCCCCGTCGATCTTGCCGCCGAGCGCGGCTTTCGCGAGGCCGGGGCCGATCGATGCGGCCACTTCGGCGACAGTCACCGGATGCTCGTACTGTCGAACAGACCCGTCAGGCAGACGTATCGAAACCATTGTGTTCTCCGTGGTGCCGACCGGCGGCGGCACATACAACCAGGTCAAAAAGCCAAAAAAAAATGCGGCCCCGCTTTCGAGGGGCCGCATTCACATTTCCTGCAAACTACATTGGCGAAAGTGGTCCTCGACTAGCGTCGCTCCGAAGTGGTTTCGGTCAACGTTCGCGGTGTCATAACCGTATTCGCCTTTTGCGCCGAGGCGCTTACTGCAGCTTGCGAAATCCCGGCAAAACCGGAATTTCTCTTTCGTTGGTAGGCTCGATTGGACTCGAACCAACGACCCCCACCATGTCAAGGTGGTGCTCTAACCAGCTGAGCTACGAGCCTGAAGAAACGAGATTATATGGAGCCCCACACCGCTTGGCAAGTACTTTTATGCACCGACTTTAAATTTCCACTCGCCCGCTCGAGCGTGCCGGCGAATGCCTGCTCACATCCGCCCGCCTCACCCGCACGTCAATGCTTGCGCGAAGCGCGCACCACGCCCGTCACTTCGCCGAGCAGCGTGCACGCGCGCTGAATCTGCGCGGCACTCGACACCTCGACGGTGAACTGCATGAACGCGGCATTGCGACGCGTCTGCGTCTTCACGCCGATCACGTTCATCTTTTCGCGCGCGAACACTTCGGAGATATCGCGCAGCAGACCTTGCCGATCCGTGGCTTCGATGCTGAGGTCGACGGGATAGACGGACTGGCCGCGGCCGCTCATCACGTCCGCGGACCACGCGGTTTGCAGCACGCGCTCCGGCGCACGTTCAGCCATGCGCAGGAAAGTCGGGCAATCGCTGCGATGAATCGACATGCCCTTGCCACGCGTGACAAAGCCGCTGATCTCATCGGGCGGTGCAGGCCGGCAGCAGCGCGCCAATTGCGTCAGCAAGGCGTCGACGCCGACCACCAGCACGCCCGTGGAAGCTCCGCGCGCGACGCTCGCGCCGCTGCTGCGCTTCTCGAACTGCTCCGGCGCTTCGACCACGGGCTCGGGCGGCGGCGCATCGTGCAGCGCCTGCTCGACGAGCCGCAGACTGAACTCCTCCTTGCCGACCACAGAGAACAGATCGTCGGTAGTCTTGAAGCCCAGTTTCGCCGCAAGCTGATCGAGATTGACCGATGTCTTGCCCTCGCGCTGCAAGGTTTTTTCGACCATCGCCCGGCCGCTCGCGATGTGCTCCTGCACTTCGACCGCGTTGAACCACGCGCGCACTTTCTGCCGTGCCCGCGGACTCTGCAGATAACCCAGCTGTGGGTTGAGCCAGTCGCGCGAAGGACCACCTTCTTTCACCGCGACGATCTCGACCGTCTGACCGTTTTGCAACGGCGTATTGAGCGGCACCATCGCGCCGTCGACACGCGCGCCGCGGCAACGATGCCCGAGTTCGCTATGCAGGTGATACGCGAAGTCCACCGGCGTGGCGCCGTGCGGCAACGGAATCACGCGCGCTTGCGGCGTGAGCACGTAGATGTGGTCGTCGTCGAGCGTGGCCTGGCGCAGTTGCTCCCACGGCTGCGCGGCGCGCTTCTCGCCGTGCTCGCCTTCGGATACTTCGTCTTTCCACGCGAGCAGCTGACGCAGCCATGCAATCTTCTCGTCGTACTTCTCGTTGGCGCTGAACTGGCCGCCGTAACCACGCGTACCCGCTTCCTTGTAGCGCCAGTGCGCCGCCACGCCGTACTCGGCGAACTGATGCATTTCATGCGTGCGGATCTGCACTTCGAACGCGCGGCCGTCGTCGCCGATCACGACCGTGTGCAAGGATTTATAGCCGTTTGGCTTGGGCCGCGAGATGTAGTCGTCGAATTCTTTCGGCACCGGCTGCCACAGGTTGTGCACGATGCCGAGCACGGTGTAGCAATCCTTGATGTCCGGCACGATCACGCGAAACGCACGCACGTCGTACAGCTCGGCGAAGTCCAGCTCCTTGCCGCGCATCTTGCGCCAGATGCTGTAGATATGTTTTGGCCGGCCGCTCACTTCCGCGCGAATATGCGCGGCAGCCAGTTCCTGCTGCAAGCGCTCGATTGCCTGCGCAACATAGCTTTCGCGCTCGACACGCTTCTCGTCGAGCAGCTTGGCGATACGCTTGTAGGTGGCAGGTTCTTCGAAGCGGAACGCGAGGTCTTCGAGCTCCCACTTCAGTTGCCAGATGCCGAGACGATTGGCAAGCGGCGCGTAAATGTCGAGCGTCTCGCGTGCCACGTCCGGCGACGGCGTCACTTTCGCCGCCGCGTAATAACGCAGCGACTGCAGGCGCGACGCGAGCCGGATCAGCACCACGCGAATGTCTTGCGCGAACGCGAGCAGCATCTTGCGCAGCGCCTCGACCTGCTGGCGGCGCGCCGCTTGCGCGTCACGCCCGGCCTCGGGAATCGCATTCTGCGCGGCGCGCAAGCTCACCGTGCCGAGGCGCAGCAACTTGCGCACGTCGCCGACAAGTTGCGCAACCTCTTCGCCGAAGTTGTCGGCGATCACGCGCTCCGGGTCTTGCAGATGCGGCGTCAGCGCGAACAGCGCCGCCGCCAGCACCGCCGGCGGATCGACGTTGAGCGTGCGCATGATCGACGCCGTTCCCGCCGCATGATCCGCCAGCAACTCGCCCGACGACAGCCGCACCTCGCCCGCATGTTCGCGCACGAACTCCATCGCTTCGTCGAAGGAAGGAAGAGGCGTTGGCGTGTGTGGAGCAGATGTTTCGGTAGTCATGGTGCGGCGTGCCGCGAGGCGGAACGGATCAACGGAATTTTCAACAACAAGAACAACAACGGCTTAGCTGCGCTGCGCAGCAACCACGACGACTTCGACGAGACACTTCGGGTTCGCGAGCCTGGCTTCGACGGTGGCGCGCGGCGGCGTGGCGCCTTGTGCGACCCATTCGTCCCACACGGCGTTCATGCCGGCAAAGTGCGCCATGTCCGAAATGAAGATCTGCACCGACAGCAAGTGCGCTTTGTCACTGTTCACTTCAGCCAGCAGACGGTCGATGTGACCGAGCACTTCGCGCGTCTGGCCCGTGATGTCCTGATCCGCGTCTTCGGCAATCTGGCCGGCGAGGTACACGGTGCCGTTGTGCACGGCGATTTCCGAAAGGCGCTTGCCGACGTGGTGACGAATGACTGCCATGAAGAATCCTGAATTCGGTTGAGAGTTGATCGAAGATGCGTTCCGCATTGCGCGCCGCCGAAGACGCGGCATGCAACTGCATATTATGACGCGTCGGCGGCTGGGGCGATAAAGAACTGCCTCGCGATGCCGATCTGATCGGCCGACAGAAACGCCGGCGCATGCCCGACGCCTGCGATTTCCACGCTCGATACCGCGCGCCCGGTCTCGACCATCTTCGCCACGGATTCACGCGACAGGAGATCCGATTGCTCGCCGCGCACCACCAGCACCGGCCCCTGGAATGCGGCCAGCGAATGCCATAGCGCGGCCTCGCCGAGTTTCGTCGCCTCTTCGGTGGTTGCGGCAAACGGCTGCGCGATGCGCGGGTCGTAGCGGAATTGCCAGCCGCCGTCCTGCTCGTGCAAAAGCGGCGTGTTGATCTCACGCCATTCGTCCGGCGTGAGCGGGCCGAAAGTTTGCGCGAGCAACGCGGCGTAGTCGATGCCTTGCTGCAGCGTTTCGAAACGCACCGGCTTGCCGAGATAGTCGCCGATGCGCTGAACGGCCTCCGGCTCCAGATGCGGACCGACATCGTTCAGCAGCATCTTGCGGATCGGTGTTTCCGGCAGACCGGCGAGCGCGAGTCCGATCAGCCCGCCCATCGAGGTGCCGAACCAGTCCACCGTTTCGACGTTCAGACGCGCGATCAGCGTGACCATGTCGGCGACGTATTGCGGCACGCCATAGAAGTTGGGGTTGGCGAGCCACGATGACAAGCCCCGCCCCGCCACATCCGGACACACCACGCGATAGGTGGCGGCGAATTCCGCCGCGAGGCGGTCGAAATCGCGCCCTGAGCGCGTCAAGCCATGCACGCAGACCAGCACGCGCGGATTGGCCGGATCGCCCCACTCGGTGTAAGCGATACGATGCAAACTGGCGGCGCTCGCGCACTGCACATAACGCTGGCGCGGCGCGGGCCGCTCGGCGGCGGAAGCGAACGTTGCGGTCATCGGGAGTTCCTTGCAAAAGCGCTGCGCGGTCCAAAGGCAGAGCGGATGAATGAGCGTCCAAGCTGCAAACGATTGTAAACCGCTTCGCCGCGCGGCACGGATCGGCCGAACGGCCTAATACGAGCGACCCGGAACAAACACGCGCCGCACGAAACAAAGCGGGCGAGACTCACGCCTCGCCCGCTTCGGATCAAGCCTGCCGCGCCGGTCACATGGCCCGGGGCCGCTCACGACGCCATTCAGCTCACCGCGCTCACATCGAGCGGCGCGCCAGTCTTCGCCTTGATTTCCTCGACGCTGACACCCGGCGCCAGCTCAGTCACCTTCAGACCGTCGTCCGTCACCTCGATCACGCCGAGGTCGGTGATGATCTGATCGACCACGCCCACGCCCGTCAAAGGCAGCGTGCATTCCTCGAGAATCTTGTGCTGGTCGCCCTTCGCGACGTGCTCCATCAGCACGACCACGCGCTTGACGCCCGCCACCAGGTCCATCGCGCCGCCCATGCCCTTGATCATCTTGCCCGGGATCATCCAGTTGGCCAGATCGCCCTTCCTGCTGATCTGCATCGCCCCGAGAATCGCCAGGTTGATGTGGCCGCCGCGGATCATCGCGAACGAATCCGCCGACGAAAAAATCGACGAGCCCGGCAGCGTGGTCACCGTCTGCTTGCCGGCGTTGATCAGATCGGCATCCACTTCGTCTTCGGTCGGCGACGGGCCGATGCCGAGCAGGCCGTTTTCCGACTGCAGCCACACTTCGACGCCCGGCGGCACGTGGTTCGCCACCAGCGTCGGCAGGCCGATGCCAAGGTTCACGTAAAAGCCGTCCTGCAATTCCCGCGCCGCGCGCGCGGCCATTTCGTCACGAGTCCATGCCATGATCAGTCTCCTTTCGCGCGGACGACGCGTTGTTCGATGCGTTTTTCCGGATGCGCATTGAGCACGATGCGCTGCACGAAGATACCCGGCGTATGGATCGCGTCCGGGTCGAGCTCGCCCACTTCGACGATTTCCTCGACTTCGGCGACGGTAATCTTGCCGGCCATCGCGCACATCGGATTGAAGTTGCGCGCCGTGCGGCGATAGATCAGGTTGCCCGACTTGTCGGCTTTCCAGGCCTTGACGAGCGCGACGTCGGCGGTCAGCGAACGTTCGAGCACGTAGTGGTTCTCGCCGAACTGGCGGGTTTCCTTGCCTTCGGCGATCAGCGTGCCGTAACCGGTATTCGTGAAGAACGCCGGAATGCCCGAACCGCCGGCGCGCAGCTTCTCGGCGAGCGTGCCTTGCGGCGTGAATTCGAGCTCGAGTTCGCCGGCCAGATACTGACGTTCGAACTCCTTGTTCTCGCCGACGTATGACGAGATCATTTTCTTGATCTGCCGCGTCTCGAGCAGCAAGCCGAGGCCGAAACCGTCCACGCCCGCATTGTTGCTGATGCAGGTGATGCCTTTGACGCCCGAATCGCGCAGCGCCGCAATCAGCGCTTCCGGTATGCCGCACAGCCCGAAGCCGCCGACGGCAAACGTCTGCCCGTCCTTGACGATGTCTTTCAGCGCTTCAGCCGCGCCTGGATAGACCTTGTTCATCGTTTGTCCCTTCCTTTATGGAAACCCGAAACCGGATCATTGCGGCTGGGTATGACGTTCAGCGGGCCCTGGCCCGACACGTCATTCTAGTCATCCACGGCCGGCCGTGCGCTCAGACTGCCAGGATTGCCCGCCGGGGTGGCCTGACCGGGGGTGGCCTGACCGGGGGTGGCCTGACCGGGGTGACCTGACTATTGGCGCCGATGACCGCCGCGGACGGCTTCGCCGCGTTGTGATGTGCCCGAAAGAGTACGCTGGGCGCGCCGTACGGCACAATACGCAAAAATACATAAGTACTTGCCGCCTGACCATGCCCGCACTGGATTACCAAACCGCGTTTCAACTCGCCCCGATCGGACTCGTGCTGTCGCGCGAACGAATCATCGAAGACTGCAACGACGAGCTGGCGTCGATATTCGGCTGTCCGCGCGAGGCGCTGCTCGGCCAGTCGTTCCAGGTGCTGTATCCGTCCGAGGACGAATTCGAGCGGATCGGCGCGCGGATTCCGCCGATCATGACCGCGCAAGGCAGTTACGCGGACGACCGCATCATGAAGCGGGCCAACGGGGAATTATTCTGGTGTCATGTGACAGGCCGCGCGCAGCGGCGCGCCGACCCGCACGCAGCCGGCGTCTGGACCTTCGAGGATCTGAGCGCCACCCGGCGCGTCGCGGTCGAGTTGACGCCGCGCGAACGGGAAATCGCCGCGCAACTGGTGACCGGCAAAACCAGCAAACAGATCGGACGGGCGCTGGATATCAGCCCGCGCACGGTCGATGTCTACCGCGCACGGCTGATGCGCAAATACGATACGGGTAACGCCACCGAGCTGTTGCAGCGTTTGCTCGGGCATTGAGGCGCGGCCGCCCTGGCGCCGCCTGCAACACTGCCGGACGGTTGGCGGATTGGGCTACGGGTTGGCGGGTTGGCTATCAAGCCGCTCTGACCAGCGCGGCGCGTTCGATGGTCGCGCGCAACAGATCGGGAACCGGCACCGACTTGCCTGCCGCGTAGTCGATCCACACGCAGCGCGCGGCGCCGCGCGCATAGACGGTGCCCGGGTCGTCGGTGCGCACGAGTTCGAAAGCCGTGTCGAAGCTGCTGCGGCCGGGCGTGGCCACCGTCATCCGGCCGATCACGTCGCCGGGATAGTGCAGTTGCTTGAGGAACTCCATCGACGCATTGACGATTACCGGCCCCTGCCCGTCGGCATGGCTGCCGGCGAAACCCAGTTGTTCGAACCAGGAAATCCGCACCTGCTCCATGTAACGGAAATAGACCGTGTTGTTCACATGGCCGAATGCGTCCATGTCGCCCCAGCGGATCGGCATCGACATCTCGAAAACTGCGTGAAAATCGCTCATGGCACTTCTTTTACGGGTTGAAACGAGGTTAAAACCGGCGTGTGAGCCGGTGCAGAAATGTCAGGCAGGATAGCGTGGGTCTTCGCCATGCGAAAAGACCCGTGCGCATGAAGCGGTATCTCGAGCACGCGCCAATCCGGGGCGGCGCTGAGCCGCACAAAGGCGCGCAAAGCGGCACAAGCCGCGTTCAGGCCAGTCCGAAACCGTCGTCGGCGGCGATCACCGAGCCGTTGATGAACTGCGATTCATCCGCCGCCAGCAGCAGCAACAGGCCGTCCAGATCCTCGGGCTTGCCGACGCGATGACGCGGCAGCATCGACACCAGCTTCTGCCCCTGCTCGGTCGACCAGTGGTGATGGTTGATCTCGGTATCGATATAGCCCGGGCAGATCGCGTTCACGTTGATGCCGTGCTTGCCCCATTCCAGCGCCATGGCCTTCGTCATATGGACGACGGCCGCCTTGCTAATCGAGTACAGGCCGATCTGAGGCAGCACGCGCAAGCCCGCCATCGACGCGATATTGATGATCCGGTACGACGGCTTCTGCGCGTTGTTGCCGCGCATGATCATGCGCTTGGCGACTTCCTGAGCGACGAAAAACGCGCCGCGCGTGTTGGTATCGAACACGTATTCGAAATCCGCCGGTGTGACCTCCGAGAGCTTCTGCGTGGTCGATACGCCTGAATTGTTCACCAGGATGTCGATCGTGCCCGCTTCGGTTTCCGCGTGGGCGACCGCTGACTTGATGCTCTGATAATCCGTCACGTCCAGCGAGACCACGTGCGCTGCGCCACCGGACGCCTCGATCTCGGCGCGCAGTTCCTTCAAGCGCTCGGTGCGGCGGCTTGCCAGCACGACTTTGGCGCCTGCTTGCGACAACACCTGAGCAAAGCGCTTTCCCAACCCGCTCGAGGCGCCTGTAATCAGCGCGACCTTGCCTTCCAGATTGATCGAACGGCCCATTGTCGTTCCCTTGTTCGGTTGTAATGCAGATGCGGTTGACAGGTGTGGTAAGACCGTTAGTACGGGTCAATACCGTATCACTGAAATAGAACGATCGTGCTAATCACTATTCATTTGGTTGCAGTGCAGGAATCGATCGCCCACAATACGATCCCGAAAAAAGCATTCTAACGGTAAGAGGAGCATCAATGACCCCCGCAAGTCTCATTGAGCAGTACGGCCCGCGCGAGTCGATGGAATACGACGTGGTGATCGTCGGCGGCGGCCCGGCCGGGCTGTCCGCGGCGATCCGCCTGAAGCAGCTGGCGCAGGAAAAAGGCGTTGAAATTGGCGTCTGCGTACTGGAAAAAGGCTCGGAGATCGGGGCTCACATCCTCTCGGGCGCGGTGATGGATCCGCGCGCGATCACCGAACTGATCCCCGACTGGAAGGAAAAAGGCGCGCCGCTGACCGTGGACGTGACCGAAGACCGCTTCCTCTTCCTGACCGAGACCGGCTCGAAGAGCGTGCCGACCTGGGCGCTGCCGGACAACTTCAAGAACCACGGCAACTATGTGATCAGCCTCGCGAACGTGACGCGCTGGCTGGGTCAGCAGGCCGAGGCGGCGGGTGTCGAGATTTTCCCGGGTTTTCCCGCGGCCGAAGTGTTGTACAACGACGACGGCTCGGTCAAAGGCGTCGCGACCGGCAATCTGGGCATCGGCAAGGACGGCCAGCCGACCGAGAACTTCCAGCTCGGCATGGAATTGCACGCGAAATACACGCTGTTCTGCGAAGGCGCGCGCGGGCACCTCGGCCGCCAGCTGAACGACAGGTTCAAGCTGCGCGAAGGCGTCGATCCGCAGGTGTACGGGATCGGCATCAAGGAACTGTGGGAAATCGATCCGTCGAAGCACAAGCCGGGTCTGGTGATGCATACGGCCGGATGGCCGCTGGAGAACGACACGTACGGCGGCTCGTTCCTCTACCACATGGACAACAACCAGGTGGTGGTGGGCTTCGTAGTGGGCCTTGGTTATACGAATCCGTACCTGTCGCCGTTCGAGGAATTCCAGCGCTACAAGACGCATCCGGCGATCCGCGCGGTGCTCGAAGGCGGCAAGCGGGTATCGTATGGCGCGCGGGCGATCACCGCGGGCGGCCTGATGTCGCTGCCGAAGCTGGTGTTCCCGGGTGGCGCGCTGGTCGGCGACGATGCGGGGTTCCTGAACGCGTCGCGGATCAAGGGCAGCCATGCGGCCATCAAGACGGGGATGCTGGCGGCTGAAGCGGCGTTTGACGCCTTGCAGGCCGGACGCCAGTCGGATGAACTGGTGGCGTATCCGGAAGCGTTCAAAACTTCGTGGCTGCATACGGAGTTGCATCGGGCGCGCAACTTCAAGCAGTGGATGAGCAAGGGCCTGTACCTCGGCACGCTGATGGTCGGCCTCGAGCAGAAGGTGCTCGGCGGCAACGTGCCGTGGACGCTGCATCACCAGCATTCCGATCACGAGATGCTGAAGCCTGCTTCGCAGTGCAAGCCGATTGTTTATCCGAAGCCGGATGGGAAGCTGACGTTCGACCGGTTGTCGTCGGTGTTCATCTCGAACACCAATCATGAAGAGAACCAGCCGGCTCACCTCACGCTGAAAGATCCGTCGGTGCCGGTGAACGTGAACTGGCAGACCTATGCCGGTCCGGAAGCGCGGTATTGCCCGGCAGCAGTGTATGAGTTCGTCAGGAACGACGATGGCAGCGAGCGGTTGGTCATCAACGCGCAGAACTGCGTGCACTGCAAGACCTGCGATATCAAGGATCCTACCCAGAATATCGTTTGGGTCACGCCTGAGGGCGGCGGTGGGCCTAATTATCCGAATATGTAATTCTGTTTTTCTGCCTCTCCGGCGCTACTGGTCGTATGCCCACGGCGTTGGCTTTTTCTTTTCTTACTGGTTATTGGCGCTGCCCCTGTGCGGAGCGCACGCTAATAAGCCCAATATAAAAAGAAAGGCCAACGCCAAAAAACACAGACAAATGGCGCCGCCCAAGGCAAACAAACCAGGCAATCAAACCCCGCAAAGCATCTCAATCCGCCTACGCACCTGGGCCACAACCGGTGCCCAAACACCGATGCCGGGCTGGCGAAACAGCTCAACCGAATCGTACCAACCCGTGCGTTGCGTCTGATCGCCCCAAAACCATGCCGACACATGATCGATCATCAAACACGTCGGCACACCGAGTGCCCCTGCCAGATGCGCGGGCCCGCTATCGACGGTGACAATCAGATCGAGATTCACCAGCAACGCAGCAACATCATCGAATCCGGACTGGAAATGATGCGTCAGGTCGACAACGTCGGCGCCCCTCGCGCGCCACTGCGCGACCGTCGAGCCCCGCCCAGGCGACAACGCGAAGTAAGTCGTTCCCGGTACGCTCAGCAACGGCTCGAACTGTTCGACCGGCACCGAACGACGTATGTCACGGACATGCTCCGGATTCCCGTTCCACACCAGGCCGACCTTGCGATTGCTTCGTTTGCCGGCGGCAAGTGCGCCGGGTTTGCAGGCAGCATGAATACCAACCCGCTCGCGCCACGCCTGAGCAAGCGCCGGCGCCGCGCTCAGGTACGGTGAGCCCCACCCCGTCGCGTCGAAAACGCCAAGCCGCAGCGGCAGGCTCATCAACCCGCAATGAAAATCCGGCCGCGTTTCAAGAGCGGTTTCGAGCGGCAAATCCGCGGGCAACATCCGCTCGAACAAATGCCGCAGGGGTCCATCGTGACCGAAGATCACGCGGCCGCCTTCACGTCGCGCCCGCTCGGCTAGCCGCGGCAGAAAACGCGCCGCCCACAGGCAGTCGCCATTGCCTTGCTCGCCGTACACCACCAGCGTTTTGCCGGCTAGCGATTCGCCCTGCCAATACGCACTGATCTCAGCCAGCGCATGCTGCGCGTCGTTCAGATCGTCGCCGAACGCCACGCGCGATTCGTAACGCGCCCAGCCCTCGGCATAGCGTCCGGAGCGGATTTCGAGTTCCGACAGATCGAACAGCGCGTGCATGTTATTCGGCGACAACGCCAGGACCCGCCTGAGCAACCCTTCCGCCTCGCCGAAACGCGCCTGTTCCTTGACGCACAGCGCCAGCTTGTGCAACGCCACCGGATTGCCCGGCACAATGCGCACCGCTTCGCGCAGCAGTTGCTCGGCCAATTCGAAGTCGTCGCGCTGCTGCACGGCAGCCGCGCGCCAGATCAGCGCGTTGGCGTCTTCGGCGTTCTGCGCGAGAAGCAGCGCGGTGGCGGAGTCGACCAGCGCCCAGTCGCGCACGATGAACGCCGTTTGCGCAATCGCATGGAGCAGCGACGGATCGCAGGAAGGATCGAGTTGGTAAGCGCGCACCAGAGCGGCGAGCGCCTCGCGTTGACGGGTCTTGTCGCGACCGGCGTCTTGCAGCAGCTTGTGCCCGAACGCGAGACAGTCGGCAGCGCCGGCCTGCGGCGCGGCGACACGTGCGCGCAGGCGCGCGAGTCGGCTATCTGCCGGCCCGGCGTTCGAATCTGTCATCGGAACAATGCTGCGCGGGTTGAACGACGGGGTTGAGCGACGGGGTTCAACGAGCGCACTTCAAGGCGCGCTCGCCGCGATCTTCGGCGTGGCCACGCAGACGTCGCCACATTGCGCGCGGTGCCGCAGCGCGTGGTCGATCAGCACCAGCGCAAGCATCGATTCGGCGATCGGCGTCGCGCGGATGCCGACGCACGGATCGTGACGCCCAAACGTTTCGACTATCGCCGGCTGACCCGCCTTGTCGATCGAGCGGCGCGGCGTGCGAATACTCGAGGTCGGCTTGATCGCGATCGACACCGTAATGTCCTGCCCGGTCGAAATGCCGCCGAGCACGCCGCCCGCGTGGTTGCCGACAAACCCCTCCGGCGTCAATTCGTCGCCGTGCACCGAACCGCGTTGCGCGACGCTGGCAAAGCCCGCGCCGATCTCGACGCCCTTCACCGCGTTGATGCCCATCATGGCGTGCGCGATGTCCGCGTCAAGGCGGTCGAACAGCGGCTCGCCGAGTCCAACCGGCACCCCGGAAGCCACGACGTTGATGCGCGCGCCGATCGAATCGCCGTCCTTGCGCAGCGCGTCCATGTAGGTTTCGAGTTGCGGCACGATATCCACATTCGGCACGAAGAACGGATTCTCGCGCACGTGCGCCCAGTTGACGAACGGCACGTCGATCTCACCGAGCGCCGCCATATAGCCGCGAATCTCTGTACCGAAATGCTCGCGCAGCCATTTCTTCGCAACTGCGCCGGCCGCCACCGTCGGCGCCGTCAGACGGGCCGACGAACGGCCGCCGCCGCGATAGTCGCGAATGCCGTATTTCTGCCAGTAGGTGTAGTCGGCGTGACCCGGGCGGAAAGTTTCGGCGATGTTGCCGTAGTCTTTGCTGCGCTGGTCCGTATTGCGGATCAGCAGCGCGATCGGCGCGCCGGTGGTCCGGCCTTCGAACACGCCGGACAGGATCTCCACCTTGTCTTCTTCCTGACGCTGCGTGACGTGGCGCGACGTGCCGGGTTTGCGGCGGTCGAGTTCGAGCTGGATGTCGGCTTCGC
Organism: Paraburkholderia sp. FW306-2-2C-D06C; assembly: GCF_058781505.1. Lineage (NCBI taxonomy): Bacteria > Pseudomonadati > Pseudomonadota > Betaproteobacteria > Burkholderiales > Burkholderiaceae > Paraburkholderia > Paraburkholderia sp. FW306-2-2C-D06C. Next base: position 120,705 of record NZ_JBYSWU010000013.1, read on the forward strand.
TCAGCGCCATACCCGGCGGACAGCCGTCGATCACGCAGCCGATTGCGGGACCATGCGATTCGCCAAAGGACGTGACAGTGAAAAGCGTACCGAGAGTATTGCCGGACATGGGCGTCGTCCAAAGAAAAGCGGGGAAAGCGCTATTATGCCAGCCCCACGGGGGCCGGGTCCGCGTCGCGCGCCGCGCTATGCCTGCTGGACAAGGTGCGGGCAGGATCTCCTTTGACCTCTGCGTTGCCGTGCCCGCCCTGCCGCGCATACGCGCCGTGCTTGCCCCGCTACACCGAACCCGTTGGCAAGGCTGAGCACCCGCTCCGCGTGCCGGCCTCGCGCTATTTCCCGCTACTTCCGCGCGCCGCGCAGTTCGGTGACGATCTGCTGCAATACCTCCGGCGTCGCAGCCGCCGGATCGAGCGGCTCGCCGACGGCCAGCGTCAGCCGGCTCATCACGCCTTTGTGGACCGGCCGCGGCCAGCGCGCGTCGTTGGCGCGCGAAAACACGCTGCCCCACAACCCGCGCAGCGCCATCGGCACGACCGGCGCCGGCGTGCGGCGAATGATCTCGGTCACGCCGTGACGGAACGGATTCATCTCGCCGGTCTTCGTCAGCTTGCCCTCCGGAAAGATGCAGACCAGATCGCCTTCGGCGAGCGCCTGCGCCAAGCGCTCATAGGCGCGCTTCAGCAATTCCGGATCCTGATGCGCAGGCGCGATCGGAATCGCCTTCGCGTGGCGGAATACCCAACCGGCGAACGGCGTCTTGAAGATCTGATGATCCATCACGAAACGGATCGGCCGCGGGCTCTCGGCCATGATGACGATCGCGTCGACAAAGCTCACGTGGTTGCACACCAGCACGGCGGCGCCCTCTTCCGGAATGCGTTCGGCATGCACCAGACGAATCCGGTAGAACGTATGCACCAGCACCCACGCGACAAAGCGCAGCAAAAACTCGGGCACGAGAGAATAGATGTAGGTCGCCACCACGATGTTGAGCAGTGCGGTGACGAGGAAAATCGCCGGAATGCTGAAGCCGGCGGCGGTCAGGCCCATCGCCATCAGCGCTGAGACGATCATGAACAGCGAGTTCAGAATATTGTTCGCGGCAATGATGCGCGCCCGATGGCTCGGCTGGCTGCGGCTCTGGATCAGCGCATAGAGCGGCACGCTGTAGAAGCCGCCGAACATCGCCAGCAGGAACAGGTCGGCCAGCACGCGCCAATGGGCGGGCCGCGCAAGGAACTCGCCGACGCTCAACAGATGACCCACGGCCGGCAACGCGTGGCTGGCGAAAAACAGATCGATCCCGAACACGCTCATGCCGATCGAGCCGAGCGGCACGAGGCCGATTTCGATACGCCGCTGCGAGAGCTTTTCGCACAGCAGCGAACCGATGCCGATGCCGATCGAGAACGTGCCCAGCAGCACGGTCACGACATCCGGATTGGCGGACAGCACGTCTTTCGCGAAGCGGAAAAACGACGACAGAAAGGTCGCACCGACGAACCACAGCCAGGAAATACCCAGCAGGCTCAGAAACACCGTGCGGTTTTCGTGCGCCAGTTTCAGGTTGCGCCACGTCTCGCTGACCGGATTCCAGTTGATGCGCAAATCGGGTTGCGGCGCCGGCGTGACCGGCACGAAGCTCGACATGGCCCGCCCGACCAGCGCAATCGCGACGCAGGCGCAAGCCAGCAGCACCGCGCCGTGCTCGGCGAAACCCGCCCCCGCACCGCCCACGATCGTCCCGATCAGGATCGCGACGAAGGTGCCCATCTCGACCAGGCCGTTGCCGCCGACCAGTTCCGGCTTCGACAGATGCTGGGGCAGGTACGAATACTTGACCGGCCCGAAGATGGTCGAATGCACGCCCATCAGAAAGGTGCACAGATACAGCAACGGCGCGCTATGCAGCCAGAAACCCGCGCCGCCAATCAGCATCACGACGATTTCGAAGCTTTTGACGAAGCGCGTCAGCATCGCCTTGTCGTACTTGTCGGCGATCTGACCGGAGGTGGCCGATAGCAGCACGAAGGGCAGGATGAAGATCGCCGAAATCAGGAACGCCGCGGTCTTCGGATCGACGCCGGAAAACCGCGCCGCCTGATAGGTGACGAGCGACGTGAAGCCGATCTTGAAGACGTTGTCGTTCATCGCGCCGAGGAACTGGGTCCAGAAAAACGGCGCGAAACGGCGCTGGCCGAGCAGGCGGAACTGGGACTCGTGCGCGTTGTGAGCGCGGGCGGCGCGGCGGGCGGCGGGTAACGGACGATCGCTCATGAAGGTCGGAGAACGGGCTAAAAGAGCAACGATGGACGAAGGAACGTGCGCAAACCCGGCGCGAGGCAGAACACGGAGTCGACGCTAAACCGGACACAAAAAAGCGCACGCTTTCGCGCGCGCCTTCGGTGCACCTTCAAGCTCGCGGCAACGGATCGAGCGCCGCGGCGAGCCATCATGAATCAGCGCGCCGGTTGCTGTTCCTGCTGTTCTTCCGGCCAATCACGGATGTATGCCTTGAGCATACGGTTTTCGAAGCCCTGCTCTTCGACCACGGCGCGCGCGACGTCGTAGAACGAGATGATGCCCATCAGCGTGCGGCTTTCCATGACCGGCAAATAGCGCACGTGATGCTCGAGCATCATGCGCCGCACTTCGTTAACGTCCGTTTCCGGCGTGCAGGTGAGCGGATGATCGTCCATTACCTTGCGGATCGTCGAGGTGCCGACGCTGCCGCCGTTCTCGCTCAACGTCAGAATAATCTCGCGAAACGTCAGCATGCCGACGAGGTCGCCGTATTCCATCACGACCAGCGAGCCGATGTCGTGCTCGGCCATCGTATTGACTGCGTCGTGCAGCGTCGTATCCGGCGTGACCGTGAAAAGGGTGTTGCCTTTGACTTTGAGGATGTCGCTGACTCGCATGATCTGTCTCCGTAACGCCCGCTAAGCTTGCAAAGCATGAATGATTTTCGATCCTAGCGGAAAGACCCATAAAAGGAAAGCGGCCCGCCCGCCAAGGCGCAGCGGGGGTTCGCGCGCCGCGCCCGGCAAAACCCGGGCTGCGCCCATCGGGAAAACCGCGCTTGAAGCGATTCGTGCCGGTGATAGGATGGCCGCCACTTTCACCTTTCGCGAGGCCGTCCGTGGCTTCGCCGCCCAGGATGTCCGCCAACCGTTTCGATACGCTTGCGCTGCACGCCGGCGCAGCTCCCGACCCCGCGACAGGCGCACGCGCCACGCCCATCTACCAGACTACCTCGTTTTCGTTCCGCGATTCGGACCACGCCGCGGCACTCTTCAATATGGAGCGCGCCGGCCACGTCTACTCGCGAATCTCGAACCCGACCGTGGCCGTGTTCGAAGAGCGCGTCGCCGCGCTGGAAAACGGCGCGGGCGCGATCGGCACGGCCAGCGGCCAGGCGGCGCTGCATCTGGCGATCGTCACGCTGATGGGCGCAGGCTCCCATATCGTCGCCTCCAGCGCGCTGTACGGCGGCTCGCACAACCTGCTGCACTACACGCTGCGGCGCTTCGGCATCGAGACGACCTTCGTCAAACCGGGCGATCTCGACGCGTGGCGCGCGGCGCTGCGCCCTAACACGCGCCTGCTGTTCGGCGAGACGCTCGGCAATCCGGGCCTCGACGTGCTCGATATCGCCAAGGTCGCGCAGCTTGCGCATGAGCACCGCGTGCCGCTGCTGGTCGACTCGACGTTCACCACGCCCTACCTGCTCAAACCGTTCGAGCACGGCGCCGACTTCGTCTACCACTCGGCGACCAAATTCCTCGGCGGCCACGGCACGACGATCGGCGGCGTGCTGGTGGACGGCGGCACGTTCGACTTCGACGCATCGGGCCGCTTTCCCGAATTCACCGAGCCCTACGAGGGCTTTCACGGCATGGTGTTCGCCGAGGAAAGCACGGTCGCGCCGTTCCTGCTGCGCGCGCGCCGCGAGGGCTTGCGCGACTTCGGCGCCTGTCTGCATCCGCAGGCCGCCTGGCAGCTGCTGCAAGGCATTGAGACGCTGCCGCTGCGCATGGAGCGGCACGTCGCGAATACGCGCAAGGTGGTCGACTTCCTCGCCGCCCATGCGGCAGTGGAAACCGTCGCCTATCCGGAACTGCCGACGCATCCGGACCATGCGCTCGCCCAGCGTCTGCTGCCGCGCGGCGCGGGCGCGGTATTCAGCTTCAATCTGCGCGGCGACCGCGCCGCCGGACGCAGCTTCATCGAAGCGCTATCGCTGTTCTCGCACCTCGCGAACGTTGGCGACGCGCGCTCGCTGGTGATCCATCCGGCATCGACGACGCACTTCCGCATGGATGCCGCCGCACTGGCCGCAGCCGGCATCGCCGAAGGCACGATCCGCCTCTCGATCGGCCTGGAAGATCCCGACGATCTGATCGACGACCTCAAACGCGCGCTGAAAGCCGCGCAGAAAGCGAGCGGAGCCACCTCGCCCAAAGCCGGCCCGTCCGGTCAATCCGCCGCGTCCGCTGCCGGCGGCGCGCCGCGCCCGGAGTCCGCATGATCCTTACCATTCAAGGCAAACCCGCCTACGCCTATACCGGCGGCAAACTGTTCGATGCCAGCTTGCCGACCGCCGTATTCATTCACGGCGCCGAGCACGACCACAGCGTATGGGCGCTGCAAACACGCTACTTCGCGCACCACGGCTTCGGCGTGCTGGCAGTGGATCTGCCCGGACACTGCCGCAGCGACGGTCCGGCGCTTGCCACTGTTGCGGCCATGGCCGACTGGCTGGCCGCCCTGCTCGACGCCGCCGGCGTGCAACGCGCATTCGTGGCCGGTCACAGCATGGGCTCGCTGGTCGCACTCGACTTCGCCGGCCGCTATCCGGAACGCGCGACGCACCTTGCTCTGCTCGCCACCGCCGTGCCGATGACCGTCTCCGACGCCTTGCTCGACGCCGCGATGCATCGCGAGCCCGATGCAATCGGCATGGTCAACCAGTGGTCGCATTCGACGCTCGCCGCCAAGCCTTCGTGCCCTGGCCCCGGCTTCTGGCTGCATGGCATGAACCAGCGGCTGATGGAGCGCGTCTCGGCGGGCGGCGAAGCACATCTGTTCCATACCGACTTCACCGCCTGCAACACTTACGCGGACGGCCTCGCGCGCGCCGCGCAGGTACGTTGCCCGACACGGCTGATAGTCGGCAGACGCGATGCGATGACGCCGCCGCGCGCGGCCAAAGCGCTCGCCGACGCTCTCGCGCAAGCCGGGGCACAGGTCGACACCGTCACGCTCGAAGCCGGTCACGCGCTGATGACCGAGCAGCCCGATGCCACACTCGACGCCCTGTTCAGCTTCGCCTCAAAGGCGGCAACCGCCGCCCGATAGTTGCCACGAACGCCACGAATAGCCGCCGCTAACCATCACGAATGTCACGATAGCCGCGCCGATGGGCGCGCGCCATCGGCCAAATGGCCAGGTTGCGCGCATGGCCCGATAGCCGCACAATGGATTCAAGCCTGTCCGCTTTCGAGCGCGCTTTGAGCACGTCGGCGCGCGGCGAAGCATCTTCTGATGCGACAGGCATGGAGTCGACAAGAGTCGAAATTCGGAGGCTGTGATGGCTCAAACCGCGCACACCGATCACTTCGCGAGTTTTGCGGAGTTCTATCCGTTCTACCTGAGCGAGCATCGCAACATGGTCTCCCGCCGGCTGCATTTCGTGGGTTCGCTAGGCGTGATCGGCTGTCTTGCCATGGCGCTCGCCACCGGCGACTGGCTATGGCTGCCGGCCGCCGTCGTCTGCGGATATGGCTTTGCCTGGGTCGGGCATTTCTTCTTCGAGAAGAACCGGCCGGCTACTTTCCGGCATCCGCTCTACAGCCTGATGGGCGACTGGGTGATGTTCAAGGACATCTGCATCGGGAAGATTTCGCTGTAGTTTCGCTGTCTTTTTGCCGCAGTCTGGCTGCAACTTCAGGCGGCTTGATGCGGCATTGAAGAAGTGCCCTGCTCGTTTTCCTCGGCACGCGCCGCACGCGCGGCGGCGCGCGCCGCCAGCAGCGTGGCAAGCGTCACTTTCAGCCTGTCGTTCTCGAGTGCGGCCAGAAGCGTTGCGCCATCCACGCGCGTCGAGTTGAGTCCGAGCTGATATTCGAGTTCCGCGTGATCCATCACGAACAGGTTGAACAAGCGCTCGACGGTGATCTGCGCCGGATTCGCCAGCAAAAGAAAATGCGGCCGCATGCCGTCTTCCTGCAAGCACGCGATCCATTCGGTCTCCTCGAGCTTTTGCAGCAGATTGATCGTCGTGTCCATGTCGCGGCGAAGCAGGCGCGAGAGTTCCTGCAACGTGTAGCCGCGCTTGCCCGCATCGCGCGCTTCCGAAAGCCGGGCGAGCAGTTCGAGCGAGTCGAACAGATCGCTGCCTTCGAAAGTGGGCCGGTGGAACTGGCCGATGCGGATCGCCGGCAACGCGGACGCAATCATCGCGCCCGCCAGCGTGATGAACCAGCACAGGTACATCCACAGCAGGAACAGCGGGACCGCGGCAAATGCGCCGTACACCGCGGTGTAGGTGGGAATGCGCCGCACGTAATAACCAAAGCCGCGCTTGGCGAGTTCGAACGCAATCGCGGCGGTGATGCCGCCGATCACCGCGTCGCGCCATTCCACCCGGCAGTTCGGCAGATAGACGTAAAGAATCGTGAAGGCGAGCGCCGTCAGCGGCAGCGCGGCGCCGGTGAGCGCCCAATCGATCATCGCCGGGATACGCTGGGTCGCCGTGAACGCCATCGATTGCGTGAACAGATAGGACGAGATCGACAGGCTCACGCCAATCAGAATCGGCCCGAGCGTAATGATCGCCCAATACACCAATACGCGCTGCGCGAGCGGCCGCGCCTTGCGCACCCGCCAGATCACGTTGAAGGCGGATTCGACCGTCATCATCGTCATCACGGCGGTGAGGAACAGCAAGATCATGCCGATCGTGGTGAGCCCCTTGGCCTTCGACGCGAACTGGTTCAGATACTTGAAAATCTGACTATTGAGTTGCGCGGGCATCAGATGCTCGGCAAGAAAGAACTGCAGCGACTCCTGAAACGAGCTGAAAATCGGAAACGCGGTGAACAACGCGAACGCGACCGTGGCGAGCGGCACGAGCGCGAGCATGGTGGTGAACGTGAGACTGCCGGCCACCTGCGGAATGCGATCTTCGCTGCTGCGCTTCGCGGCAAACTGCGCGAGCCGTTTTAGCGTATCGAGATCGAAACGCACCCTGGACAACAAACCTACCTCCTCGCTTCATGAACCGGTGTCTGGGACAGCGCGCCAAGCCTGGCCGAACGGCTATACGTGGCCTGTGCAGCGGACCCAACCCCTATAATACCCGTTCACCAATGAGGCCTATGAAAGACATTCTCGTGCTCTATTACAGCCGCCACGGCGCCACGCGCGAGCTCGCGCTGGCGATCGCGCACGGCGTAGACAGCGTCCCCGGCATGCAGGCGCGCGTGCGTACCGTGCCGGCGGTGTCGACCGTCTGCGAAGCGACCCAGCCGGACATCCCCGCCGAAGGTCCACCCTATGTCGAACTGCGCGACCTCGAGGAATGCGCCGGTCTGGCGCTCGGCTCGCCAACCCGCTTCGGCAACATGGCCGCGCCGCTCAAATACTTTCTCGACGGCACCACGCCGCAATGGTTGTCAGGCGCACTGGCGGGTAAACCGGCGTGCGTGTTCACGTCGACCGGCAGTCTGCACGGCGGCCAGGAATCCACGCTGCTGTCGATGATGCTGCCGCTTCTGCATCACGGCATGCTGATCGTCGGCATTCCCTACACTGAAGACGCGCTGACTACCACGCAAACCGGCGGCACACCGTACGGCGCATCCCATTTCGCACGCGCGGGCAGCGCCGAACAAGGCATCTCCGCCGACGAAAAAACGCTCGCAATCGCGCTGGGCGCACGCGTCGCGCGCACGGCGGCGTCGATGAGCGAACGTCCGTGAGCGGGTCTGACGCCCGAACGTCCGTGAGCGCACCTGATACCCGGACGTCCGTGAGCGGGCCCGATGCCCGAACGTCCGTGAGCGCGCCTGATACCCGAACGTCCGTGAACGCACCTGATACCCGAACGTCCGTGCGTGGACCGGATGCGGCAGGCGCCGGGGCATCGACAACAGATGCGACAGCGGCCAACGCATCAGCAACCGCAAGCGCCATACCCGTGCAGCAAAACCACACAGCCGCGCTCGGCGCCACCGCGGCGCTACTCGCGCTGATCGTGTTGTCGGTTGCCTGGGAATGGCGGCTCGCGCCGCTGCGGCCCGGCGGCTCGGCGCTGGTACTCAAAGCATTGCCGCTGCTGATCGCGCTGCCGGGCGTCTGGCGGCGCCGGCTTTACACGCTGCAATGGGCGTCGATGCTGATCTTGCTGTATTTTGCCGAGGGCATCGTCCGCGGCTGGAGCGACCACGGTTTGAGCGCGCGACTCGGCTGGCTGGAAACCGCGCTCTCTGTGGTTTTTTTCGTCTGCACGCTCGCGTATGTCGCGCCGTTCAAGCGCGCGGCAAAACAGGCCGCGAAACAAGCCGCCAAGCGAGCCACAAGGCAGACAACGAAGCAGGCAACCAGTCAGCAGGCCCCGCCCGGCGCCGAGTGAGGACAGCGCTCCCCGCATAACCTATCCGCCGAACACCCTGACCGACCATCATGACCGAAGCCGTATTCCTCGCCGCCTGCCGCGACGCCATCGGCGCCGCCCACGTGCTAACCGACCCGCACGACACCGCCCCCTACCTCACCGACTGGCGCCGCCGTTACACCGGCGCGGCCTGCGCGGTGCTCTGCCCGGCCACATCTGAAGAAGTCGCGGCGCTCGTGAAGCTCGCCGTCGAACATCGCATCGCGCTGGTGCCGCAGGGCGGCAACACCGGCCTCGCCGGCGGCGCGACGCCGGATGCGAGCGGCGCGCAAGCGGTCGTCAGCCTGCGGCGTCTGAACCGCGTGCGCGACATCGACCCGCACAACAATACGATCACCGTCGAAGCCGGCGTCATCCTTGCCGAGGTGCAGAAGCACGCGGAGGAAGCGGGCCGGCTGTTCCCGCTGAGCCTCGCCGCCGAAGGCAGCTGCACGATCGGCGGCAATCTCGCCACCAACGCGGGCGGCACCGGCGTGCTGCGCTACGGCAACACGCGCGAATTGTGCCTGGGCCTCGAAGTGGTGACACCGCAAGGCGAACTGTGGGACGGCCTGCGCGGACTGCGCAAGGACAACACCGGCTACGATCTGCGCGACCTGTTCATCGGCGCAGAAGGCACGCTCGGCATCATTACCGCCGCCGTGCTCAAGCTGCATCCGCAGCCGGCCGCGCGCGTCACGGCGCTCGCCGCGCTCGCGTCGCCGCATGCGGCGCTCGATTTCCTGTCGCTGACGCAACGCGTCGCCGGACCGCTCCTGACCGGTTTTGAACTGATGTCGGACTTCTGTCTGCGGCTGGTCGGCCGGCATTTTGCGCAGATGCGCTATCCGTTCGCCGAGCCGCACGCGCAAGTGGTGCTGCTCGAACTGTCGGACAGCGAAAGCGAGGAACACGCGCGCGGTCTGTTTGAGCGCCTGATGGAAACCGCGCTCGAAGAAGGTCTGGTGGAAGACGCGGTGGTCGCGGAAAATCTCGCGCAATCGCAAGCCTTCTGGAATCTGCGCGAACACATTCCGCTTGCGCAGGCGGAAGAAGGTCTGAACATCAAGCACGATATCGCGGTGCCGATTTCGCGCATCGGCCACTTCATCGAGGAAACCGACGCGGCGATCGCGCAGGCAGTGCCGGGCGCGCGAATGGTCACGTTCGGCCATCTGGGCGACGGCAACCTGCACTACAACGTGCAGGCGCCCGAGGGCGTCGACGCCAAGGCGTTCCTCAAGGAATTTCAGAGCGCAATCAATCAGATCGTGTACGACAGCGTGCACCGTCACCGCGGCAGCATCAGCGCGGAACACGGGCTCGGTCAATTGAAGATCGACGAAGCGATGCATTACAAGCAGAACGTCGAGGTGCAGTTGATGCGCGCCGTCAAACGCGCGCTCGATCCGCTGAACCTGATGAACCCGGGCAAGGTGCTACGCTAACGTTAGAGGCCTCCGATTCGGGGCCGCCGCAGGAGCCGTTCGTGAAGATTCGAGTGCTGTCCGATCTGCATCTGGAGAACGACGAGCCCGAGCTGATCCCGCATGCGCAGGCGGATCTGATCGTGCTGGCCGGCGACATCCACAATCACGCGGCCGGGCCGCGCTGGGCCGCGCAAACTTTCGACGGCGCCGTGCCGGTGGTCTACGTGCCCGGCAATCACGAGTACTACGACGGCGAATTCGGCGCGCTCGAAACGGCGCTCTACGACGCGGCGGCCTCGGTCGATAACGTGTACGTGCTGAACAACGCCGCTCTGGTCGACCCGCAGGGCCGCTGGCGCGTGCTCGGCACGACCCTGTGGACCGACTTCGCGTTATACGGCGCCGACGAAGCCGCGCTCGCCCAATCCATCGAAGCGGCGCGCCGGGTGATGCTCGACTTCCGCGGCCTGATCCAGATGAACTGGCCGCACGACATGCTGGATGCTCCGCGCGATTTCACGCCCGCCGACTCCATCGCGCTGCACAGGCACGCGCGCGCATGGCTCGAGAGCGAACTGGCCAAACCGTTCGACGGCAAGACGATCGTCGTCACGCATCACGCGCCGCACCGGCTGAGTCTGGCCGGGCGCTACGCGGAAGACCGCGTGTCGGCCGGCTTCGTCAATCATTTGCCGGAACTGGTGCGTGCGCCCGTCGCGCTGTGGATTCACGGACATACGCATACACCGTTCGATTACACGGTGAACGGCACGCGCGTGGTGTGCAATCCGCGCGGCTATCTCGACCGGCGCACCCGTCAACTGGAAAATCCGCAGTTCGCCTGGGACAAGGTGGTAGAGATCTAGGGCCGGCTCGGGCCGATCCGGGTAGCCGGGCTAAGCGGCGCGCACTACGCTGTTGTCGTCGGCCGGGGTCGGCCGGGTAGTGACTGACGCGCCGACGCCCGTCGGCTTGATCGGCTTGATCGGCTTGATCGGCTTGATCGGCTTTATCGGCTTTATCGGCTCGATCGGCCGAATCAGTCATGCAGGTCAAGCCGGTCGCGTCCGGAGGTCGCTCATGTGTGGTCGAATCAGCCAGTACCGCGATCCGCTTCGTTATGCGCAGCATCTCGGCCTCAGCGATCCGCTGATGCTGTTCGACGCCGCCGACCGCCGCCCCGGCTACAACCTGTCGCCCGGCACGCATCCGCTCGCGATTTATCCTGACCAAACGCTGCGTGCGATCCACTGGGGTTACTGCCCAAACTGGGCACGCGCGCAACATCTGCCGCAAACGATCAACGCCCGCGCCGAAACTGCGGCGCACGCCCGCTATTTCAAGGATCTGTGGAAAACCGGACGGGTATTGGTGCCGGCGGACGGCTGGTTCGAATGGCGCGTGGAGGCGCCACCCGGCACGGATACCGGCGATGAAGCGGTACAGAGCGCGGTACAGGGCACGACCCGAGGCACAACCCAGGGCGCGGGAACGATCCGCCAGCCCTACTTCGTGCGCCTGAAAAGCGATGCACCGATGTATTTCGCCGCGCTATCGAGCGTGCGCGGCACCGCGCCGCAAACGGAAGGCATGGGATTGGTGATTGTGACGGCCACCGCCGACGCGGGCCTGATCGACGTGCATGACCGCCGTCCGCTAGTGTTCGCGCCGGATGCGGCGCGCCGCTGGCTGGACCCGGCGCTGCCGCCGGACGAACTCGAGCAGCTCGCGCGCGGCGCCTGCGTACCCGCCGGGCGCTTTCGCTGGCACCGCGTGAGCCCCGAGGTGGACCGCACGCTCAATGACGAGCCGGGTCTGATCGAAGTGCTAGACTGAAACCGCGGTGCACCGGCCCCCCAAAAAACTCAATAGCTAAAGCGTGCCTGCTGAATGCGCCAGCTGAATGTGCCAGCCAAGGCGGCAGTTAAGCGTGGCAATTAAGCGCGGCAGTTAAGCGAAGCGCGACAACCAGGCGTGCCAGCGAGGCACGCCACCAAAACTCAGCGGTCGCGTCTTTGCGCAGACAAATCCGCCGGACGCTCGACCTTGATCGGCACAAGTTGCGGCTGCTGTTCACGCAGGCGGCGCAGCAAATCGCGCGATGCGGCGATGCCGATCAGTCCCAACATGACGGCCACGCCGATCATCAGATGCGTATCCATGAATCCCTCGTTCTTCCAGTTGTTGCGATTTGCCGAACGGCGGCTGACTGAACGCCTCCGGCTGAAGTCGGCAGCGCATGAACGACACGTTAGCAAATCGACCGCGGCGCAGAAGTAAGGAAATGTTGCGACGCCGCACTTCTGTAACAAGGCGTCACGGCCGGCGCGACCGATCTGTCAACGGGCGGCGGCGCCGCGCCGCATCAGGTGCGCGCGAATTTGCGCAGCTCGGCCTGGTCGACCGCCAGCGTCGCGGGCAGCTCGTCGCGCAGAAATTCGACCCAGGTGCGGATTTTCGCGTCCAGATATTGCCGCGACGGATACAGCGCATACAGATTCATTTCCTGCGATGTGTACCCCGGCAACAGCCACACGAGTTCGCCGCTGCGCAAACCGCTGATCGCCGAGTAGATCGGAATCAGGCCGACGCCCATGCCGCAGCATGCCGCGACCGCCATCGCTTCCGCCACGTTCACCTGGAACGTCGCCGGTCCCAAGGCGATCGTTTCCTCGCCGTTCGGGCCGTCGAAAGTCCATTTGTCGGTCGGAAATACTGGCGTGACCATTTGCAGACAGGTATGCCGCACCAGGTCCGCGGGCGTCTGCGGCACGCCGTGCCGCTCCAGGTAAGCCGGCGAAGCGCACGCAATGCTGAACGCGCTGCCGAGGCGCTGCGACACCAGCCCCGAGTCCGGCAGACCGGTGGCGAGCGTCAGCGACACGTCAAACCCTTCGTCGAGCAGATCGGGCATGCGCTGCGCAAGCGTCAGCTCGATATGCACGTCCGGATAGCGCTGCCGATAGCGGCCGACGGCCGGCACCACATAGTGCTGGCCGAAGCTTGTCATTGCGTGGACCTTGAGTTTGCCGGACGGCCGCGCGTGGGCGTCGCTCGCTTCCGCCTCGGCCTGATCGACGTACGCGAGGATCTGCTCGCAGCGTTGCAGATAGCGCTCGCCGGCCTCAGTCAACGCAATGCGGCGGGTGGTGCGGTTCAGCAGCCGCGTGCGCAGGTGCGCTTCCAGATCGGACACCGCGCGCGACGCGTACGCCGTGGTCGTGTTCAGGTGCTGCGCAGCACCCGTAAAGCTGCCCGCTTCGACGACGCGGACAAATACGCGCATGTTTTGAAGCGTATCCATACCATTCCTTGATGATCCGGAGCGATTGTTACACGATTCGCAAAGGCGATTATCTCATCTTCCGTAAAAATGCCTTGCACCTTTACCGGTTATTCCCCAATCAATCAAAAAATATAATGACGCACAAGGTTCTATAGCTATTTATGGAGGAAATCGTGCAGTCTCCGGTACCGAAAGGGGTCGCCGCCGCCGCGGTTCTTACGATCCTATTAACAATCGCCGGCTGTGCCAATACCGGAGGCATCGCGCCGCAAGCCAGCGGAATCGAGCCCGCGTCGCTCGACGCGGGCAACGCCATCCGGGCAGCCAATGCCGACGCGCAATGGCCGGCCGCCGACTGGTGGCGCGCTTATCACGACCCGCAGCTCAATCAATGGATCGAAGCCGCGCAGGCGGGCAATCCGACGCTGGCCGTGGCGCAGGCGCGCGTGCGCGAAGCCGTGTCGATGGCGGGCGTGGCCCGTTCGGCGCTGTCGCCGCAGGTCAACGGCAGTCTGTCGATCCAGCGTCAGAAATGGGCCGACAACCTGTACTACGGCCCGGGCCCGCTCGCGGGCGAGCAATCGTGGAACAACACCGGCACGCTAGGGCTCTCGTATCACCTGGATATCTGGGGCAAGGACAGGAACGCCGCCGAACGCGCGCTCGACGCCGCGCATGCAAGCGCCGCGGATGCCCGCGCTGCCCAGCTCGAACTGGAAGGCAATGTGGTGCGCACGTACATCGAGATGTCGATGAACTACGCGCTGCTCGACACCGCCAAGGCCACGTTGCAGCAACAGCAGCAGATCGCCGATCTGGCCACGCGCCGTCTGAAGGGCGGCATCGGCACGCAGCTCGAAGTGAGCCAGGCCGAAACGCCGCTGCCGGAATACGAACGCCAGATCGATGCAATTGAAGAACAGATCGCGCTCGGCCGCAATCTGCTGGCCGCGCTGGCCGGCAAAGGTCCGGGCGCGGGCGATTCGATCCGCCGTCCGGCACTCGCGCTCGACGCGCCCGCCGGCCTGCCGGGCACGCTGCCCGCGGATCTGATCGGCCATCGGCCCGATGTGGTCGCGGCGCGCTGGACGGTGGCGGCACAGGCGCGCGGCATCGACGTCGCCAAGGCCGACTTCTACCCGGACATCAACCTGCTGGCGTCGATCGGCGGTTATGCGGCGATGGGGCCGCTGTTCCAGTTCCTGAAGAATCCGTCGCATAGCTGGAGCGCCGGGCCGGCGCTGTCGCTGCCGATCTTCGACGGCGGGCGGCTGCGCTCGCAACTCGGCGCGGCGTCCGCGGGCTACGACGAGGCCGTGGATCGCTATAACCAGTCGATCGTCAGCGCGCTGAAGGACATCGCCGACCAGGTGGTGCGGATCCGCTCGCTCGCCACCCAGGCCGACGACGCCGATCGTTCGGTTGCGGCGGCCCGCAAGAACTACGAATTGTCCCGCGAAGGCTACCGGCGCGGCCTGACCGACTATCTGAACGTGCTGGTCGCGCAAAGCCAGTTGCTGCGCGCGCAGGAAGGCGTCGCGAAGATTCAGGCCGAGCGCCTCGGCGCGCATGCGTCGCTGATGACCGCGTTGGGCGGCGGCCTCGACGAACCGGCCAACGGTCCGCAGCAAAACGAAACACTGCCGGGCCCCACGAGCCGCTTGTCCGCCAACGCAAACGCGGCCGAGTGAGGAAGCCGACCATGTCCGCCGCCCCTTCCCCCTCCTCGCCGCCGGCATCGTTCGCCGCGCTCTGCACGGCCGTCGCCGACTGGGCTCGCACCGACGGCCGCACATGGGTCTATCTGTTCAAAGCGCTCGCCGCCTGTTTTCTCGCGCTCGGCATCGCGATGAAGCTCGACCTGCCGCAACCGCGCACCGCGATGACCACCGTCTTCATCGTGATGCAGCCGCAAAGCGGGATGGTGTTCGCCAAGAGCTTCTACCGGATCTGCGGCACGCTGGTCGGCCTCGTCGTGATGCTCGCGTTCATCGGCCTCTTTGCGCAGCAGCCGGAAATGTTCATCGTCGCGACCGCGATCTGGGTCGGCATCTGCACCGCCGGCGCCGCGCGCAACCGCAATTTCAGGTCGTACGGTTTCGTGCTGGCCGGCTATACCGCCGCGCTGATCGGCATTCCGGCGTCGCAGCATCCGGACGGCGCGTTTCTGAGCGCCCTCACGCGGGTCGCCGAGGTGGTGGTCGGCATCGTTTGCGCGGGCGCGGTCAGCGGTCTCGTGTTGCCGCAATACGCCGGTTTGCAGATGCGCAGCACCGTGCGGGCGCGCTTCTCGGCGTTCGTCGAGTACGTGTCCGCGTCGCTGGCGGGCCGCAACGACCGCGCGCAGATCGAGGCGACCAACGCGCGCTTTGTCGCCGACATCGTCGGCTTCGAAGCGGCACGCAGTGTGGCCGTGTTCGAAGGCCCCGACTCGCGGATGCGCGGCGGCCGCCTCGCGCGTCTGAACAGCGAATTCATGACGGCATCGACGCGCTTTCACGCGCTGCATCAACTGATGAACCGGCTGCGCGACGCCCAAACGAGCGGCGCGGCCGTTGCGATCGAGGCGCTCGAACCGTACTTCAAGGAGATCGCCCCGCTGCTCGCGAAGTCCGGCGAGCCCGTGCTGAGCGCCGCCGACGCCGCGCATGCCGCCGCGCAACTCGATGCCTACAAGGCCGCCTTGCCCAAGCGTGTGCGCGAGACGCGCGCCGCACTGGAAACGCATGCGGACGCGCCGCTGCTCGACTTCGACACCGGCGCCGAATTGCTGTACCGCTTCGTCGACGATCTGCATGCGTACGCGGCGACTTACGCGTCGCTTGCTGTCGACAAGCACGAGCGCGAGCGCTGGATCGAGCGTTACGAGCCCAAGACCAACTCGATTGCCGCAGGCGTGGCCGGCTTGCGCGCGACCATCGTGATGATGGTGCTCGGCGCGTTCTGGATCGCGAGCGCGTGGCCGAGCGGCTCGACGCTCGTGCTGACTGCGGCAGCCACCTGCGCGCTGGCGTCGTCGTCGCCGAATCCGATGCGCACCGCGTTCCAGATGGCCGGCGGCACGCTGGCCGCCTCCGTGCTGGGGATGATCGCGGTGTTCGGCGTGTATCCGCACATCGACGGTTTTCCGCTGCTGTGCGCCGCGCTCACGCCGTTCCTGCTGCTCGGCGTATTCATGACGACGCGGCCGTCGCTGGCCGGCTACGGGATCGGCTACTGCATCTTCTTCTGCTTCCTCGCAGGACCGGACAACGTGATTCACTACGATCCGAGCGGCTTCATCAACGATTCGATCGCGCTGCTGCTGTCGATGCTGGTGGCGTCGATTGCCTTCGCGGTGCTGCTGCCGCCGTCGACGCCGTGGCTGCGCAATCGCCTGCTGACGGACCTGCGCCGCCAGGTGGTGGTGGCGAGCCGCGCGGGCATGAGCCGGGTGCGTTCGCGTTTCGAGAGCGGCGCGCGCGACCTGATGTCCCAGATCAACGCGCTCGCGCCAAGCGAGCCTGCGCTCAAGCGCGACACCTTGCGCTGGCTTTTCTCGGTGCTCGAAGTGGGCAACGCGATGATCGATCTGCGCCGCGAAGTGGCGGCCCTGCCCGCCGACGCGCGCTATGCGAAGACGATGCCGTGGCGCGTATCGCTGCGCGCGATGCGCGACGCGGTGACCGCGCTCTTCGAGCGGCCGCGCGCGGACCGCTTCGACCGCGCGCTGGCGGCGACCACCGATGCGATCGCCGCGGTTCAGCAGATGCTGGCGGTCTTTGCGCCGCCGCGTGAGGAGCGGCATCGGCTGCAACGCATCCTGAGTCAACTGCATTTCATTCGTACCGCGCTGCTCGATCCGCAATCGCCGCTTGAACCGCTGATGAGCGGACCTGCCGACGCGTCTGAAGGAGTTCGTCATGCCACGTGATATTGCCGTTTTCGACGCCTACGTGCCGGCCATCGTGCTGCTGTTTATCGCGGGCGCCGCGCTTACCTGGGTGTTGGACCGTGTGATTGCCCATACGGGCTTGTATCGCGTGGTGTGGCATCCGTCCCTGTTCCGGGCCAGCTTGCTCGTGTGTGTGTGCGGCGTGCTGGGTCTCGCCGTTTATCGTTGATCAGAATCGAAACATGACCATTCGAAATATTGTGGGCTTCGTCGCGACAGCCATTATTTTTATCGTCGCGATTTTGATTGGACGCGTGCTGTGGGTTCATTACATGGATGAACCCTGGACGCGCGATGGGCGCGTGCGCGCCGAGATCGTCAATGTGGCGCCGGACGTGTCGGGTGCGGTGGTCGATATGCCTGTCAAGGACAACCAGTTGGTGAAAAAAGGCGATCTGTTGATGCAGATCGATCCGTCGCACTATGAGATCGCAGTGGAGCAGGCGCAGGCGGCGGTTGCCGCGCGCAAGGCCGAATTGCAGATGCGGCGTGACGATGCGCAGCGGCGCGCGGATATGGATGCTTTGGTCGTGTCCAGGGAGAGCCGCGAGAACGCTACGCACACTGCGTCGGCGGCTGACGCTGCCTATCAGCAGGCTCTGGCCGCGCTCGATGCGGCCAGGCTGAACCTGGCGCGCACGCGGGTGGTGTCGCCTGTCGACGGTTACGTCACCAATCTCAATGTTTTTCGCGGCGACTATGCGACTGCTGGTTCTGCCAGGCTGGCTATTGTCGATAGCCATTCCTTCTGGGTTTATGGGTACTTTGAGGAGACGAAGCTTCCTCATGTTCGCGTCGGCGACAAGGCTGAAGTTCGGCTGATGAGCGGTGGCACCCTGCAAGGACATGTCGAGAGCATCTCTCGAGGAATCTATGATCGGGATAACCCCGAAAGCCGCGAGTTGCTGGCGGATGTCAATCCGACTTTCAACTGGGTGAGATTGGCACAGCGCGTGCCTGTCAGGGTGAGGATCGATTCTGTGCCCGATGATGTCGTGCTTGCAGCCGGGATTACTTGTACGGTTGTTGTCAAACCCAGCTGATGTGTTTTGCCATGCGGCGGTGTTGGCCTCGGTGTTGGCCTCGGTGTTGGCCTCGGTGTTGGCCTCGGTGTTGGCCTTTTAGCCATTCCGGTTCCGCATCCAGTCGGCGGTCTCGAAGAACGACCCCAGCAGCCTCTCGCGCAGCGATTCGGCAAGCCCCACGTCCTCCATGGCCCAGGCCATACACCTGAGCCACTGATCCCTCTCGCTGGAAGCGATGGCGAACGGCAAATGCCGAGCCCTCAACCGAGGATGCCCGAAGCGGCTGATGTAATGATCAGGCCCGCCCATCCATCCGCACAGAAACCAGAAAAACTTGTCCCTCGAACCATCGAGCGACTCCGGATGCAAAGCCCGAATCCCGGCGAATTCGGCTTCGAGATCCATCAAGTCGTAAAACCGGTCGACCAGCTCGCGCACGCGAGCTTCGCCACCCACCAGTTCGAAGGCCGTCGGTCCCGCCGCGGACACTTCGTCGTTAAGATCGCTCATACCCAGTCACACGACAGAAGAGAAAATTCACGCATCCCGCAGCGATTGCAACGCCGGCCGCGACAGCACATGCCGCAAGCTGAGCCAGCCGCCGACACCGGCGCAGGCAATCCCGGCAGCAACGCCCGCCGGCAACAACCACGGATCGAAACTCAGATAAAACTCGAACACGCGGGTCGCCAGCACCCACCCGATCGCCTGCGCGCCGATCGCCGCCATCAGCCCCGCCAGCGCACCCACCGCGACAAACTCGGCAATCTGCACCGCCCGCACCTGGCGATGCGACGCCCCCAGCGCACGCAGCAGCGCGGATTCTCGCATACGCTCATCGCGTGTGCCGGCCAGCGCCGCATACAGCACGAGCACGCCGGCCGCGAGCGTGAACGCAAACAGGAACTGCACCGCGCCGATCACCTGCTGCAACACGCGCTGCACCTGCGCGAGAATCGGCCCGGTGTCGATCGCGGTGAGGTTCGGATACGCGGCAATCAGGCCGTCGATCGTCGCCCGCTGCGAAGGCGGCAGATGAAAACTGGTGATGAACGTCGCCGGGAAATCCTGCAAGGCAGCCGGCGGCATCAGCACGAAAAAGTTGACCTTGAACGAACCCCAATCGAGCTTGCGCACACTCGTCACGGGCGCGTCGATCTGCAAACCCGTCACGTCGAAGCGCAGCGTGTCGCCAGGCTTCACGTCGATCAGTTTCGCCAGCCCCTGCTCGATCGAAATCTGCGGCGTTTTCGTGTCGCCGTACCACGTGCCCGCAGAAAGCCAATTGTCTTCGGGCAGCGTCGTCGTGTAGGACAGATTGAATTCGCGGTCCACGAGGCGTTTTGCATCGTCGCCTTTGAACGCGTCCGGATTCACCAGCTTGCCGTTGATCGCGATCAGCCGGCCGCGCACTGTCGGCGAGAGCACGGTGCCGGGCACGCCGTGCGCGCCCAGATATTGCGTGACGGCTTCGCGTTGATCGGGCTGGATGTCGATGACGAATTCATTCGGCGCATCGGGCGGCGTCGATTTGCGCCAGCCTGCTACCAGGTCGTTGTGCGTCATCGCGATCAGCAACAGACACATCAGGCCGATGCCGAGCGCGGTGATCTGCAGCGCGCTCGCACTGCTGCGCCGCTCCAGCGACGCCAGCGCATACCGCCAGCCGACCCCCGCATTGACGCGCTCGCTGCGCACGAAACGCGAGGCGCCCCACAACGCCAGCCGCGCGATGCACGCGAACACCAGCAAGCCGCCCGCAAAGCCGCCCGCGACAATGCCGCCGAGCTTCAGCTCGCCCGCCGCGACGATCAGCAGCGCAGCGAACAGCGCGATGCCGAGGGCGTATGCGGCCCACGCGGTGCGCCCCGCCTCGCCCCATTCGCGCCGCAGCACCCGCACCGGCGGCACGCGCGTCAACGGCAAGAGCGGCGGCAACGCAAAGCCGAGCAGCAACACGAGACCCGCCGCGATGCCTTCGAGCGCCGGCCATGCGCTCGGGTACGGCAGCACGACATCGATCAGACTGCCGAGCCACGTCAGCAGCACCAGATGCCCCGCATAGCCGAGCGCCACGCCCGCCGCGCCGCCCATCAAACCGAGGCCGGCGAATTCGAGCGTGAAGAGCGCGCGCAGCGTCGCTTGACTGACGCCGAGGCAGCGCATCGCCGCGCAGCTGTCCAGATGCCGGCGCATATAACGGTGCGCGGCCATCGCAATCGCGACGGCCGCGAGCAATGCCGTGAGCAGCGAGACGAGCGTGAGAAAGTGGCTCGCGCGGTCGAGCGTCTGGCGCACTTGCGGCTGGCCGTCCTGCAACGACTCGAGCGCGACGCCGCGCATCTTGCCGCCGTCGACCCTGTCATGCGCGAACCGGGCGAAGCGCGCGACCGACTCATCCGCGCCCGCCACCAGCAGCCTGTACGTCACGCGGCTGCCGAGTGTGATGAGGCCGGTCGATTGGACCTCGTCGGCGCGCACCATCAAACGCGGCGAGAAATTGACGAACGAGAAGCCGCGATCCAGTTCGCGCGTGATCACCGCGCCGATCGTGAAGCTGCGGCTGCCGACCTTGACCGCGTCGCCGACATGCAGCTTCAACGCGTCGAGCAGCGCCTGATCGACCCAGACGGTGCCCGGCGGCGGGATCGATTGCGCGGGATGATCCGCCACACCGGGCGCGGGTGCGATCCGCAACGCGCCGCGCAACGGATAACCCGGCGACACCGCCTTGATCGCGGCGAGGCGCGAAACCGGCTGCGCGCCGCTCGAATTGATCATGCTGGGAAAGATGGCGGTGCTGGCCGTATTCAGACCGAGCGCCCTGGCTTGCTGAGAAAACTGAGGATTGACCGGATGATCGGCGCGCACGATGAAATCGGCGGCGATCATCCGGCGCGCGTCGCGCTCGAGCCCCTGGTGCAACCGGTCGGCCAGAATACCGACACTCGACAAAGCCGCGACGGCCAACACCAGCGCCAGCAGCAGCATGGTCAGTTCGCCCGCGCGCCAGTCGCGCGCCGTCATGCGGATAGCCTGGCGCAGCAAATCGGTGCCGCTAAACCGGCGCTTTGGTACGACGCGCGCCGTCGAACCTCGTACCGTATCGCTCAATCGTGCCTGCTCCTGACCAAACGCGACACCATGTGCGTCGCCATCCCGCGAAAACCGCCCTGAACCCCGCGCCAGAGCCGCGGCAACGCCCAACTCGCCAGCATCAGGAAACCCACCATCAGCACCAGAAACACGAGCGGCACGAACAGCGCAAGCAGCACGCCGCCGACCACGAGACCGTCTTCAGCGGTCGAGGTCACGACATTGGACACCGGTTCCGGCGACAGATTGATCAGCGCGCGTGTGCCCGCTTTCGCCAGATGCGCCGTGCCCGCCAGCGTGCCGCCCGCGAGTGCGGCGACCGTCAGCAGCGCCGGGTCGGCATGGCCGAGCGCGCCGGCGGCCAGCATGGCGCCGGCCGGAATTCGGATAAAGGTGTG
The DNA here is from genome assembly GCF_058781505.1 of Paraburkholderia sp. FW306-2-2C-D06C. Classification (NCBI taxonomy): domain Bacteria; kingdom Pseudomonadati; phylum Pseudomonadota; class Betaproteobacteria; order Burkholderiales; family Burkholderiaceae; genus Paraburkholderia; species Paraburkholderia sp. FW306-2-2C-D06C. The sequence continues at coordinate 142,536 of NZ_JBYSWU010000013.1, forward strand.
GATCGCGTCCCACAACGAATCGAAGGCGGGGATTTTGTCGGCGAGGAATTCGGCAACCGTCAGCGCGGCTGCGACGCCGATCACCCACGGCGAAGACAGTGCGGACAGCGTGTCGGGGAGATGGATGAGGCCGAGACGTTCGAATACGCCGGCCAGCAGAACCGTCAGATAGAGGCGCAGCCCGCTGCCCCACGAAAGGCCAGCAGCAAGCGAAAGTGATTCAAGCATGGCCGCCTCCAGGCGCGCTGTGCGTGCGGGGCGCTCCGACGGGCAAGGGAGCCGCCGCACCGAAGTCGTCAGACCCGCGCCAAGCCGGCCGCGCCAAATGGGCCGCGGGCAATTTCAGGTTGGATTCAACTTCATTATAGCCACGTTAATTCGCAGACCGCAGAGCGGCTAACAAATGGCGGTCTCTCATAGGGCGCGAGCAGCACACCCGGTCTGCGGCAGCAAGCCGGTCGACGGCGATCGACGGCGGTCGACGGCAGACGGGCTCCGGACAGCGTCAAACCGCGCCGACCAGCCGGTATCCGACGCCCGTCTCGGTGACGATATGTTCGGGCTGCGCCGGATCCCGCTCCAGCTTGCCGCGCAAATGCGCCATATAGATACGCAGATAGTGATGGCTCTCGACATGCGACGGCCCCCATACCTCGCGCAGCAGTTGCCGGTGCGTGAGCACGCGGCCGGCGTGGCGCACCAGCGTCGCCAGCAGCCGGTATTCGATCGGGGTCAGATGAACCGCGGCGCCGTCGCGGCTCACCTGGCGCAAGGCCAGATCGACGGTGACCGTACCGAAACGCACCAGCGGCGATTCGTTGGCGCCGCCTTGATTGCGTCGCCGCATATGCGCGCGAATCCGCGCCAGCAATTCGGAGACGCCGAACGGCTTGGTCAGATAGTCATCCGCGCCGGCGTCGAGCGCGGCGACCTTCTCGCTTTCCTGGGTGCGCGCCGACAGCACGATCACCGGCAATTCGCTCCAGCCGCGCAGTTCGCGGATCACGTCGAGGCCGTCGGTGTCGGGCAAGCCGAGGTCGACGATCACCAGATCGGGCTTGCGCGTCGCGGCTTCGACGAGACCTTGCTTGCCGGTTTCGGCGTCGTGCACCACGATGCCCTCGCCTTCCAGCGCCGTTCGGACGAAGCGGCGGATCTGCTTTTCGTCTTCGATCAGGACGACGGTGATGCTGGGGTCACTCATGGGTCGGCTTGGAAAGCGGGTTGTGAGGTGAATTGCGTTCGAGCGGCGCCTCGGCAGCGCGCTCCCGTGGTTGCGGCGATTCCGCCGCCGCGGCGTCGGGCTTGCCTTGCGCCGTCGTGCCGTCGGGCGCCGTCGATGCCGATCCCGGTGCCGCTTCCGATGCCGGTGCCGGTGCCGGTGCCGCTTCCGATCCCGGTGCCAATGCCGCTTCCGATGCCGCTTCCGAATCACCGGGCAACGCGCCGATGTCCTCGTCTTCCAGCGCGTCAGGCGCGGCGGGCGGCGTTTCCACCGGCAGCATGAACCAGAAGCGCGCGCCTTCGACGCGACCGTCCGCCGTCATCCGGTTGAGCGCGCCGATTGTACCGCCGTGCGCCTCGACGATCGCGCGGCAAATCGCGAGGCCGAGACCGATGCCCGGCTTGGCCGACTCTTTCTCGCCGCGCGTGAACTTCTCGAACACGCGTGCCTCCATGCCGGCGGGCAAGCCCGGCCCGCCATCGTCGACAGTGACGCGCACGAACTGCTTGCCGCCTTCCTCGATCACTTGCGCGCCGATCGTCAGAGGTGTGTCGGCGGCCGTGTACTTGGCCGCGTTCTCGAACAGATTCGAAAAGAGCCGCTCCATCAGCACGGCATCGAGATGCAACAGCGGCAAATCCGCGGGCAGCTTCACCTGTACCGGATGATCCGCCAGCACGCGCCTGCAGGCACGCAACGCGGCGCCAACCGTCTCTTCGAGCAGGGTCCATTGCCGGTTCAGTTGCAAACTGCCCGCCTGCAGGCGCGCCATGTCGAGCAGATTCGTGACGATGCCGGTCATGCGCAGCGCTTCTTCGTGGATCGCTTCCACCAGATCGTCGCGAGGCTGCGCGCCGGAGTGTGCTTCACGCGACTGCGCGAGCATCGACGAGAAGCCGACGATTGTCGTCAACGGCGTGCGCAAGTCATGTGAGATCGCCGACAGCAGCGAATTGCGCAAGCGCTCCGACTCCATGTTGACCAGCGCATCGCGTGCGATTTCGACGTAATGCACCCGCTCCAACGCCAGCGCGATCTGCGCGGCGAACGCGTCGAGCATCCGTTGCTGTTCGGGCACGTCGAGTTCGCCTTCGTTGCGCATCACGACGGCGAGCACGCCGCGCGTGCGCATCGGCGCCTTGAGCGGCAGGTACAGCGCAGCGGCGGCAGGCAGCGTATCGGTGCCATGTCCGGCCGGTTTCTGCTGATCGTAGACCCACTGGCCGACGTCGATATCGAGCATCTCGCCTTCGAGCGTAATCGCCGCGTCGGGGTCTTCGATCTTCTGCTTCACCTGGTCGGCGCTGTCCGGCAACAGGATCGCGACACGCGCGCCGAACACCTCGCTGACGTGCCGGCTGCCGATGCCGACGATCTGCTCGGTCGCCAGCGCCGCGGCCAGTTCACGCGCCATCGCGTACATCGCGCCGGTGCGCTGTTCGCGGCGGCGCGCGACGCTCGCCTCACGGCGCAAGCTCGAGGTCAGATGGCTGATCACGAGCGAGGTCAGCAACATGCCGAAGAAGGTCAACAGATACTGCGTATCGGAGACCGACAGCGACATCCGAGGCGGCACGAAAAAGAAATCGAACGCGGCGACGCTCAGGAACGACAGCACGACACCCGGTCCGCGGCCCAGCTTCACGGCCGTGAAAATCACGCCGAGCAGGTACAGCATCACGAGGTTCGTCAGATCGATATGGTCGATCAACTGGCTCGACAGCAGCGTGATGCCCGCGCAAATGGCCAGCGCGAAACCGTAGGCGCGTGGCGGCGAACGACGCTCGCGCGCCGCGCTCAATGCCTCGCGCCACGCGTTCGCCGTGGTGTTCAGCAAACGGCGCTGCTCGCCGCCATCGCGTTCCGACGACGCGCGGATCAAGGTGAGATCGAGGTCGCCCGCGCGTTCGGCGATGCGCTCCCCAAGCGGTCGACGCAGCTGGCGCCGCACGCCGGTGCGCGACGACGCCCCCGCAACCAGCTTCGACACGTTGCGCGCCTGCGCATAGCCGATCAAGGCGGCGACCGCATCGGTGCCCGCGAGCGTCGCGGTTTCCGCGCCGAGTTCGGCCGCAAGCTTCAAAGCGTTCAGCGTGCGTTCGCGGCGCGCGGCGGGCAAACGCTGCAGCGCCGGCGTTTCGACATACACAGCGATCCAGTCGGCTTTCAAACTGGCCGCGAGACGCGCCGCGGCCCGCACCAGCATCGGCGCTTCCGGGCCGGGACCGACACACACCAGCAAGCGCTCACGCGCCTGCCAGATGCGCTGGATCGAACGGTCCGCGCGATATTCCCGCATCTGCGCGTCGACGCGATCCGCGGTACGGCGCAGCGCGAGTTCACGCAGCGCAATCAGATTGCCTTTGCGAAAGAAGTTGCGCACTGCGCGCTCGGCCTGCTGCGGCATATACACCTTGCCGTCGCGCATCCGGTCGAGCAGTTCCTCGGCGGGCAGGTCGACCAGCGTGACTTCGTCGGCGCGATCGAACACACGGTCGGGCACCGTCTCCCAGACGCGAATGCCGGTGATCTGGCCGACCACGTCGTTCAGGCTTTCGAGGTGCTGGACATTGACCGTCGTGTAGACGTCAATGCCCGCGTCGAGCAGTTCGTAGACGTCCTGCCAGCGTTTCAGATGCCGTGCGCCCTGCACGTTCGAGTGCGCGAGTTCGTCGACCAGAATCAGTTGCGGCTTGCGGGCGAGCGCGGCGTCGAGGTCGAACTCGCCGAGCTTGCGGCCGCGATGCTCGATCTGCATGAGCGGCAGCACGTCGAGACCGTCGAGCAGCCTGGCGGTTTCGTCGCGGCCATGCGTCTCCGCAATGCCGACCACCACGTCCGCGCCTTCATCCAGACGGCGGCGTGCGGCCTGCAACATCGCATAGGTCTTGCCGACCCCTGCGGACGCGCCGAAAAAAATCTTCAGCTTGCCCCGCTGACGTTTCTCTTCGTCGCGTTGCAGCTTGTCGAGCAATTCGTCAGGATCGGGGCGGTTCATGCTCAATGGTTCTCATAGTAAGGCGAGCGCTGGCGCATGCATGGTGGCACGGTAGCAGCCAGGCTGCAAACGACGGACCGCCCGCGAACGGCGGCTACCGCATTGGCGACCACCGCGTTGACGGCCACCGCGTTGACGGCCACCGCGTTGGCGGCTACCGCGTTGGCGACCACCGCATTGGCGGCCACCGCGAATGCCGGGCGCAACAAATGGCGAAGGCGGCGTCACATGGACGCCGCCTTCGCGAACCACAGCGTTTAACCTTGCTTCATCTCATCCAGCGCCAGATTCAGTTGCAGCACATTCACGCGCGGCTCGCCCAGAATGCCGAACTGGCGTCCGCTCGTATAACGCTCGACCAGCGCCTGCACATCGTTCGGCGCGAGCTGACGCGCTTTCGCCACGCGCTCGATCTGATACGCGGCGGCGGCCGGGCTGATCTCCGGATCGAGACCGCTGCCTGAGGACGTCACCAGATCGACCGGCACCGGCTTCGACATATCGGTGCCGGCGGCCTTCAACGCGTCGATGCGGCCTTTGACTTCATCGGTCAATGCCGGGTTGGTCGGCCCGAGGTTCGAACCGCCCGAGTTCGTCGCGTTGTACGGCATCGGGCTGGTGGCCGACAGGCGTCCCCAGAAATACTGCGGCGCATCGAACTGCTGGCCGATCAGCTTCGAGCCGACCACCTTGCCGTCCTGCTCGAGCAGGCTGCCGTTGGCCTGATCGTGGAAGGCCGCCTGGCCGACAGCGGTCATCACCGCGGGATAGGCAAGTCCGGTAACGGCGGTCAGTACCGCGAAGATCACGATCAACGGACGGAACAGATTTTTCATGATTGGCAATTCCTTTTAATGGCTTCCCAACTGGCTTCCCGACGCGCGCTTCTCAAACCCAGCCGAACGCGGCCAGCACCATATCGATCAGCTTGATGCCGATGAACGGCACGATGATCCCGCCCAAACCGTAGATCAGCAGATTGCGGCGCAACAGGATCGCGGCGCCGAGCGCGCGATAACGCACGCCTTTGAGCGCGAGCGGAATCAGCAGCACGATGATCAGCGCGTTGAAAATCACCGCCGACATGATCGCCGAGGCCGGCGTGGCCAGGTGCATCACGTTCAGGGCGTTCAGTGCCGGATAGGTCGTCGCGAACGCGGCCGGAATGATCGCGAAGTACTTGGCGACGTCGTTGGCGATCGAGAAGGTGGTGAGCGAGCCGCGCGTCATCAGCATCTGCTTGCCGATTTCGACGATCTCGATCAGCTTGGTCGGATTCGAATCGAGGTCGACCATGTTGCCGGCTTCCTTCGCCGCCTGCGTGCCCGTGTTCATCGCCACCGCGACGTCGGCCTGCGCGAGCGCCGGGGCGTCGTTGGTGCCGTCGCCGGTCATCGCCACCAGGCGCCCTTCGGCCTGATGCGCGCGAATCGTCGCGAGCTTGGCTTCCGGCGTGGCTTCGGCGAGGAAGTCGTCGACCCCCGCTTCAGCAGCAATCGCCGCTGCCGTCAGACGGTTGTCGCCGGTCACCATCACCGTCTTGATGCCCATCTTGCGCAGTTCGGCGAAGCGCTCCTTGATGCCACCCTTGACCACGTCCTTCAGTTCGATCACACCGAGCACGCGTGCGCCCTGCTCGCTTTTCTCCGCGACCACCAGCGGCGTGCTGCCACGACGTGCGACTTCGGCGACCGCGTTGCTGACTTCAGTCGGAAAACGCCCGCCGTTGGCTTCGACATAGTTCTTCACCGCGTCGGCCGCGCCCTTGCGAATCTCGCGGTTCGGCGCCCCGGAGGAAGTCCCCTTGGGGGACAGATCGACACCGCTCATCCGCGTTTGCGCGGTGAAGCCGAGGAATTCGGCATGCAGCGACGCCATATCGCGCTGACGGATATTGAAGCGCTGCTTGGCGAGCACGACGATGCTGCGGCCTTCCGGCGTTTCGTCGGCAAGCGACGAAAGCTGCGCGGCATCGGCAAGCGCTTCTTCGGTCAAACCGGGCGCCGGCACGAAGGTCGAAGCCTGGCGATTGCCGAGCGTGATCGTGCCGGTCTTGTCGAGCAACAGCACGTCGACGTCGCCGGCGGCTTCCACCGCGCGGCCCGAGGTGGCGATCACGTTCGCCTGCATCATCCGGCTCATGCCGGCCACACCGATCGCCGACAACAACCCGCCGATGGTGGTCGGAATCAGGCAGACCAGCAGTGCGACCAGCGCGGTAATCGTCACCACGTGTCCCGCTTTTGCGGCTTCGACGGAGAACATCGAAAACGGCAGCAGCGTGGCGGTCGCCAGCAGCATCACGATCGTCAGCGCGACCAGCAGAATCGTCAGCGCGATTTCGTTCGGCGTTTTCTGACGCTTCGCGCCTTCGACCATCGCGATCATGCGGTCGAGGAACGCCTCGCCGGGATTCGCCGTGACGCGCACGACGATCCAGTCCGACAGCACGCGCGTGCCGCCCGTCACCGACGAAAAATCGCCGCCCGATTCGCGGATCACCGGCGCGGATTCGCCCGTGATTGCCGATTCGTCGACCGACGCGACGCCGTCGACCACTTCGCCGTCGGCCGGAATCACGTCGCCGGTTTCGACCAGCACGACGTCGCCCTTGCGCAGATCGGTCGCCGCGGTGATGCGGATCGGCGACTTCGGGTGCGGCTCGTTGAGCTTCTTGGCCATCACGTCTTTCTTCGCGCTGCGCAGCGACGCCGCCTGAGCCTTCGAACGGCCTTCGGCCAGAGCCTCCGCGAAGTTCGCGAACAGCACCGTGAACCACAGCCACAGCGTGACCGCGAGAATGAAGCCCGCGGGCGCCTCGGCCTGGCCGGCCAGCGCGGCGACCCACAGAATGGTCGTCAGAATGCTGCCGACATACACGCAGAACATCACCGGATTGCGGAACTGCGTGCGCGGCGTGAGCTTCTTGAAGGAGTCCACGATCGCCGGGCGCAGCAGCGCCGGGTCGAACATGGACCTGGTTGCATTATGTTCAGTCATTGAATCCTCGAATTTCCCGTGTGCGCCTGATTTACGCCTGAATTGCGCCTGTTCGCTCGTCGGTTCGAATGGCGCGCCTCAATGGGCGCCCATCATCATCAGATGTTCGACACCGGGGCCGAGCGCGAGCGCGGGCACATAAGTCAGCGCACCGACCAGCAGCACCGTGCCGAGCAGCAGCACGACGAACAGCGGACCATGAGTCGGCAGCGTGCCGCCGGTCACGCCGATGCGTTTCTTCGCGGCGAGGGAACCGGCTATCGCCAGCACCGGGATGATCGTGCCGAAGCGGCCGAACCACATCGCGATGGCCGTGAGCCAGTTGTAGAACGGCGTGCTCACAGTCAGACCGGCGAAGGCGCTGCCGTTGTTATTGGCGGCCGAGCTGAACGCGTAGAGAATTTCAGAGAAACCGTGCGCGCCTGGGTTGGCAATACCCGCCTTGCCCGCCTCGGTCAGCACCGCGATCGAGGTGCCGACGAGAACCAGCAGCGGCGTGAGCAGCACCACGATCGACACCATCTTCATCTCGTACGCTTCGATCTTCTTGCCGACGTATTCCGGCGTGCGGCCGATCATCAGGCCCGCCACGAACACGGCCAGCAGCGCGAACACGAGCATCCCGTACATACCGGAACCCACGCCGCCGAAGATCACTTCGCCGAGCTGCATCAACAGCATCGGATAGAGGCCGCCGATCGGCGTCAGCGAGTCGTGCGTGTTGGCCACCGCGCCGCACGAGGCCGCCGTGGTCGCCACCGTAAAGATGCCCGACTGCGCGATACCGAAGCGCGTTTCCTTGCCTTCCGCATTGCCGCCCGACTGCAGCGCATTTGCCGATTGATCGACATGCAACGCGGTCAACGCCGGATTGCCCGCCTGCTCCGCGCCGATCTCGCCGAACACGCACACGCCGAACGCGATCGTCATCGCCGCGAGCACCGCGACGCCCTGTTTGCGGTCCGCGATCATGCGACCGAACACGAGGGCCAACGCCGCCGGAATGATCAGGATCGAGAAGATCTGCAGGAAGTTCGAGAACGGTGTCGGGTTTTCGAACGGATGTGCCGAGTTGCCGTTGAAGAAGCCGCCGCCGTTGGTGCCGAGCATCTTGATCGCTTCCTGCGAGGCGACCGGACCCATCGCGATGGTCTGCGTCTTCACGGGCGTATCGACCGTCACCGGATTGCCCTTCGCATCCTTCACCGGATTGCCTTGCGTATCGAGCTTCGGTGCGGCGTACGTCGTGGTTTGCAGCGTCGGTACGTCCTGATACGCGTTGAAATTCTGGATCACGCCCTGGCTCATCAACAGGGCCGCGAGGATTGCCGCCATCGGCAGCAACACGTAAAGCGTCACGCGCGTGAGATCGACCCAGAAGTTGCCGATGGTTTGCGCCGTGTGACGCGCGAAGCCGCGAATCAGCGCGATCACCACCACGATGCCGGTGGCTGCGGAAAAGAAGTTCTGGACCGTGAAGCCGAGCATCTGCGTCAGATAGCCGACGGTCTGTTCAGGCGTGTAATCCTGCCAGTTCGTATTGGTCACGAAACTGACCGCCGTATTGAACGCGCCGTCGACCGTCATCGGGCCGAACTGCTGCGGATTGCCCGGCAGCCAGCCTTGCACGCGCAACAGCCCGTAAAGGAACAGCGCGCCGAGCGCGTTGAACGCGATCGTGGCGATCGCGTAGTGCTTCCAGCCCATTTCCGTCGACGGATCGACGCCCGCGAGGCGATACAGCAAGCGCTCGATCGGGCCGCCGAAGCGCACCACGCGCGAGCTGCCGTCCATCACGCCGCTCAGATAGCGGGCCATCGGCACCGCGGCTGCCAGCAGTACGACGATGAAAAGCCCCGCTTGCAGGACATTGTTCGAGTTCATTCAATGTCCTCCGCGCGCAACAGCGCATAAACGAGGTAAGCGAACAGCAGCGCGGTGGCCGCGCCGGATAACCAGAGAATCCAGTTCATGAGCGCGCTCCCTGGCCACGGCGGAACTGCATCAACTTCTCGCAGCCGGCGATCAATGCAAAGGTCAGCGCGAAAAACAGCACCAGCCCCCCGACATACAGCACATCCATTTTTTTCTCCATACACGGATTTTGGATAGATCGGAACGTTATGCCGAAGCGCGTAAAGGCCTGGTCAAAGATGTCGGGACGCGTGTAAAAATCGCGTAAACGGAAAAGGCCGTTCCACCGTGAAGTGGAACGGCCTTATGCCTGTGCGCCTTGGGATAGCGGGTGTCGACGCGACGCGCGTCGCGCAGCCCGCTGCCGTGCGCGTAAAAGCAGCGTGGTTCTTTATTTCTGCGGCGCTACAGCGCGCTTACGTCATGACGCTCATGGCAGCAGGATCGTCGAGCCCGTCGTGCGGCGGCCCTCGAGATCGGCGTGCGCCTGGCCGACGTCCGCAAGCGCATAGCGCTGGTTGATGCTCGTTTTCACCTTGCCTGACACCAATACGTCGAACAGTTCGGCGGCCATCGCCTCGTAATCGTGGCGCTTGCCGATATAGGTGAAGAGCGTCGGGCGTGTGAAGAACAGCGAACCGCGCCCGGCGAATTCCGACGAATCGATCGGCGGCAACGGCCCCGACGCATTGCCGAAGCTCACGAACATGCCGAGCGGCGCGAGGCAATCGAGCGATGCGGTAAACGTGTCTTTGCCGATCGAGTCGTAGACCACCGGCACGCCTGCGCCGTTGGTGATCTCGCGCACACGCTTCGTAAAATTCTCGCGCGTGTAGACGATCGCGTGGTCGCAGCCGTGCGCCTTGGCAATCGCGGCTTTTTCATCGGAACCGACCGTGCCGATCACCGTTGCGCCGAGCGCCTTCGCCCACTGGCAAACCAGCAGGCCGACGCCGCCCGCCGCGGCCTGGATCAGGATCGTGTCGCCGGCCTTCACCGGATACGTTCGGCGCAGCAGGTATTGCGCGGTCAGCCCTTGCAGCATGACGGAGGCCGCCTGCTCGTCGCTCAGCGCGTCCGGCACCTTGACGACCTGCGCGGCCGGCAGCACGCGTTCCTGCGTGTACGCGCCGGGCGGACGCGCGACGTACGCGACACGGTCGCCGGCCTTGAGACCGGTCACGCCCGCGCCGACCGCTGTCACCACGCCGGCCGCTTCCATGCCGAGGCCGCCCGGCAGCGGCAGCGGATACAAGCCGGTGCGGAAATACACGTCGATGTAGTTCAGGCCGACCGCATTTTGCTTGATGCGGATCTCGCCCGCGCCCGGCTCGCCTACTTCGACGTCGACCCATTTCATCACCTCCGGGCCGCCCGTTTTATCGAATCGAATCGCTTTGACCATCACGTCTCCCTGGTTCGTGATTGAGTTTGATTTTGACCGTGAGGCAAGCGCGTTCAGACCGGCGGCGTCAGGCGCATAGTCAGCACGTCGAGGATCATCCGCGCAGTCGAAATATTGGTCGCGCACGGGACGTTGTGCACGTCGCACGCGCGCACCAGCGCGTTGATGTCCGGCTCGTGCGGCTGCGGCGTCATCGGGTCGCGCAGAAAAATCACCATGTCCACGCGCCCTTCGGCGAGCTGCGCGCCGATCTGCAAGTCGCCGCCATGCGGGCCGGACAGCATGCGCTCGACCGTCAGCCCGTGGGCGTCGGCAATACGCGAGCCGGTCGTGCCGGTGGCGATGATGTCGCAGCGCCTGAGCGTATCGACGTATTCGCCGGCCAGTTTGACGATGTCGTCCTTCTTGTGATCGTGCGCGATCAGCGCAATGCGGGTGGTCATGACGTAAGACTCCTGAACCGTGGTGAGCGTCGTTGTTGTGGTGATGAAAGCAGGCGGGTCAGAACGTGCCCGGGTAAGCGCCGCCGTCGAGCAGCCAGTTCTGGCCGGTGATATATCCGGCATGCACGCTGCACAGGAAGGCGCAGGCGCGGCCGAATTCGTCGCGATTACCGAAACGGCCGGCGGGAATCGACTTCATGCGCTGCTGGCGCGCTTCTTCGATGGACATGTTTTGCGCCTTGGCTTGGGCGGCGAACGTGGTGCCGATGCGGTCGGTGTCGAACAGGCCCGGCAGCAGGTTGTTGATCGTTACGCCGGTCGGCGCCACCTTGCGCGCGAGTCCCGCGACGAAGCCGGTCAGCCCCGAGCGCGCGCCGTTCGACAGGCCCAGCACGTCGATCGGCGCCTTCACCGCCGAACTCGTGATGTTGACGATGCGCCCGTAGCCGCGTGCGCTCATCCCGTCGATGGTCGCGCGGATCAGCTCGATCGGCGTCAGCATGTTGCTTTCGAGCGCGCGGATCCAGTCTTCGTGCGTGAAGTTGCGGAAGTCGCCCGGCGGCGGGCCGCCTGCGTTGTTGACCAGAATGTCCGGTTGCGGACAGGCGGCAAGCGCCGCCGCCCGGCCCTCGGGCGTGGTGATGTCGCACGCCACCGCCGTCACTTCCACTCCGCTCAGCTTGCGGATCTCGGCGGCGGTCGCCTCCAGTGCCTCCGCGGTGCGCGCGACGATCGTCAGGTTGACGCCCTCGGCGGCGAGCGCTTCCGCGCAGCCGCGCCCCAAACCCTTGCTGGCGGCGCAAACCAGTGCGGTGCGCCCGGCGATTCCCATGTCCATGTGTGTGTCCTTGTGACGAAGTCTTGACCGCTCGTTGCAAAGTTTCCCCCGATTCTAGAAGAATCGGTGCCGGACTGTGCCGGGCGGCTGCAATCTCCGGTATCTTCCGGCCCCACTCTTTCGGTAAACTTGCAGCCGTGGCGCGCCCGCCAGCCGGATTTCCGGCCGGCGCCGGCCGCCGAACCGATCTCCGATCCCCGATCCCTCTTGCCGCCGCTTGCGCGCCCCCGCCATGACTCAGGACAGCCGCTTTCCCAATCTCTTCATCCTCGATCACCCTCTGATCCAGCACAAGCTGTCGCACATGCGCGACCGGGACACCTCCACCCGCACGTTCCGCGAACTGCTGCGCGAAATCACACTGCTGATGGGCTACGAAATCACCCGCAATCTGCCGATGACCACGCGCCGCATCACCACGCCGCTGGTCGAGATCGACGCGCCGGTGATCGCCGGCAAGAAACTGGCGATCGTGCCGGTGCTGCGCGCCGGCATCGGCATGTCGGACGGGCTGCTGGAACTGGTGCCGTCGGCGCGCGTCGGCCACATCGGCGTGTATCGCGCGGAGGATCATCGCCCGGTCGAATACCTGGTGCGCCTGCCGGATCTGGAAGACCGCGTTTTCATTCTGTGCGATCCGATGGTGGCGACCGGCTACTCGGCCGTGCACGCGGTGGACGTGCTCAAGCGCCGCAACGTGGCCGGCGAGAATATTCTGTTCCTCGCGCTGGTGGCCGCCCCGGAAGGGGTGCAGGTGTTCCAGAACGCGCATCCGGACGTCAAGCTGTACGTGGCGTCGCTCGATTCGCATTTGAACGAGCACGCGTACATCGTGCCGGGTCTCGGCGACGCCGGCGACCGCCTGTTCGGCACGAAAAACTGAAAGCGGCTTGAAAAGAGCGCGAGCGGCGGGCGGAAAACGCCGCCGCCACGCACGTTCCGGCATTGCTCCCCCCTGCTGCCGCCCCGCGGCATGATAAAATTCGCATCCGCTCAAAGAGCGGCTCAACTTGCACAACTGCCTGACTTGCACAACTGCCTGGCGCATCGCGCCTTTCGCGGAGCCCGCCGGGACCGGCGCGGCGTTTTCAGTCCGCTGGCCGCACCGCCCTGACCCGCCCGCGCTGCAACTTCGGTCCCGCCAGCCGGGCGTGACGGACACAACCGGGCGGCCGGAACGGACGTAACCGGGCATGACCAGGCATCACCCGGCCGGGCATCACCAGGCATCACCGGGCGTTGGGCAAGCTGAAACCGTCTGACATCGAGGCGCGCAAAACGCAAGCGCCCGACATCGCAACGACAATTGCACTATGCGTGCGCCCCGCTGGCGCGCGCGATGGAGAAAGGTATGGCGGGTCATTCGAAATGGGCCAACATCAAGCATAAGAAAGCAGCGGCCGACGCCAAGCGCGGCAAGGTCTGGACGCGGCTCATCAAGGAAATTCAGGTCGCGGCGCGCATGGGCGGCGGCGACATCGACTCGAATCCGCGTCTGCGGCTCGCGGTCGAAAAGGCGTACGACGCCAACATGCCGAAAGATAACGTCAACCGTGCGATCCAGCGCGGCGTAGGCGGCGTCGACGGTGCAAACTACGAAGAAATCCGCTACGAGGGCTACGGCATCGGCGGCGCGGCAGTGATCGTGGACACAATGACCGACAACCGCACGCGTACGGTGGCGGAAGTGCGTCACGCGTTCTCGAAGAACGGCGGCAACATGGGTACGGACGGCTCGGTGTCGTTCATGTTCGATCACGTCGGCCAGTTCCTGTTCGCGCCCGGCACGCCGGAAGACAAGCTGATGGAAGCCGCGCTGGAAGCCGGCGCTGACGACGTCGTCACGAACGAAGACGGCAGTATCGAAGTGCTGTGCCCGCCGAACGATTTCCCGAAGGTGAAGGCCGCGCTCGAAGCCGCGGGCTTCAAGGCCGAAGTGGCCGAGGTGACGATGAAACCTCAGACGGAAGTCGAATTCACCGGCGACGACGCGGTGAAAATGCAGAAGCTGCTCGACGCGCTGGAGAATCTGGACGACGTGCAGGAAGTCTATACAAACGCCGCGATCGCCGACGAATGAGCGTGTCCCGGCGGCGCACGGGTTCGCATCGAATCGCTGCCCAAAGCCGCCGGCCGACCCTCGCGTTGCTGCTGAGCGGGCGTTTGCATCGTTTCCACACCGCTTCCACACGGGTTCGCAATGTGGCCTGCGCCACCACCGGGCCATTCGCCCTGTGCGAACCTTGCTGCTATTGCACGGCTGAGCGCGCTGCGTCAGCCGTTTATGGTTTTTAAGTCTCGGGGATTCACATGAAGTTACTCGTCGTCGGTTCCGGCGGTCGCGAACATGCGCTCGCATGGAAGCTCGCGCAATCGCCACGGGTCCAGCTTGTCTACGTTGCTCCCGGCAACGGCGGCACGGCCCAGGATGAGCGTCTGCGCAATATCGACATCACCGAGCCGGCCGCGCTCGCCGATTTTGTCGAGAAAGAACAGATCGCCTTCACGCTGGTCGGGCCGGAAGGGCCGCTCGCCGCGGGTATCGTCAATCTTTTCCGCTCGCGTGGCCTGAAGATTTTCGGACCGAGCAAGGAAGCCGCGCAGCTCGAGAGTTCGAAGGATTTCGCCAAGGCGTTCATGAAGCGCCATGCCATCCCGACCGCCGAATATGAAACCTTCGCCGACGTCGCCGCCGCGCACGCGTATCTCGACGCCAAGGGCGCGCCGATCGTCATCAAGGCCGACGGCCTCGCCGCCGGCAAGGGCGTGGTGGTCGCGCAAACGCTGGAAGAAGCGCACGCCGCGGTCGACATGATGCTGTCGGACAACAAGCTCGGCGATGCGGGGGCGCGCGTCGTGATCGAGGAATTCCTCGCCGGCGAAGAAGCGAGCTTCATCGTGATGGTGGACGGCAAGCATGTGCTGCCGCTCGCGTCGAGCCAGGATCACAAGCGTCTGCTCGACGGCGACCAGGGTCCGAACACCGGCGGCATGGGCGCTTATTCACCCGCGCCGATCGTCACGCCGCAACTGCATGCCCGCGTGATGCGCGAAATCATCCTGCCGACAGTGCGCGGCATGGAGAAGGAAGGCATCCGCTTCACCGGCTTCCTGTATGCGGGCCTGATGATCGACCCGCAAGGCAACCCGAAAACGCTCGAATTCAACTGCCGGATGGGCGACCCGGAAACGCAGCCGATCATGACGCGCCTGAAGGGCGACTTCTCGAAGGTGGTCGAGCAGGCGATTGCCGGCACGCTCGATACGGTCGAACTGGAATGGGACCGCCGCACCGCGCTCGGCGTGGTGCTGGCCGCGCGCAACTATCCGGACACGCCGCGCAAGGGCGACCGGATCAGCGACATCCCGGCCGAAACGGCGGATTCGGTCACGTTCCACGCCGGCACCACGCTCGCCGACGGCAAGCTGAGCACCTCGGGTGGCCGCGTATTGTGCGTGGTCGGTCTGGCGGATTCGGTGCGCAGCGCGCAGTCGGTCGCGTACGAGACGATCAATCAGATCTCGTTCGACGGCATGCAGTATCGCCGCGACATCGGCTACCGTGCGTTGAACCGCAAGCACGACGCCAGGACCGAAGGCAAGCACTAAGCCACGCCCCCGCTCGCCCGCAATGTGGCGCCATCGGCGCTACACTGCGGGTTTTCAGCGGCTGTTCCAGAGCCCGCCGCACTATGCGGGCGCCCATTGGGTACTGCCCTGGCTACGGCCAAATGGGTTCCAGGCGGGATCCAGACGCGAGCCCAAAACGAACAACCGCCCGAACAACCGCGCGAACAACCGTACCGCCGCGCTTTTGCCGGACGATCCGAACAACGCCGGCCGTCCTTCACGAAGAACCCGCGGCACGACGAGCGTACCGCCCTCAGCATCTACATTTCATGACCGAATCGAGCTATGACGCACAGGCCGTGCGTAGCTGGCTACAAGGCCTGCAAACGCAAATCGCGGACACGCTCGGCGCGTTCGACGGTACGCCGTTCGCCACCGACACATGGCAGCGCGCCCCCGGCGAAAAGCTGCGCGGCGGCGGCTGCACGCGGATTCTCGAAGGCGGGAAGTTCTTCGAGCGCGCCGGCATCGGTTTCTCGGACGTCGCCGGCGACGCCTTGCCCGGCTCGGCGAGCGCGGCGCGTCCGCAACTGGCCGGCCGCGGCTTCGAAGCAATGGGCGTCTCGCTTGTGCTGCACCCGCACAATCCGCACTGCCCGACCGTGCATATGAACGTGCGTCTGCTGATCGCCACCAAGGCGGGCGAAGAGCCGGTGTTCTGGTTCGGCGGCGGCATGGATCTGACGCCGTACTACGGCTACGAGGAAGATGCACAGCATTTCCATCGGGTCTGCCGCGACGCGTTGCAGCCTTACGGCGCGGACCTCTATCCGAGTTTCAAGCGCTGGTGCGACGAGTATTTCTTCCTCAAGCACCGGAACGAACCGCGCGGCATCGGCGGGATTTTCTTCGACGATTTCTCCGCGCCGGGCTTCGATCAATCGTTCGCGATGCTGAAAAGCGTCGGCGATGCGTTCCTCAAAGCGTATATGCCGATCATCGAAAAGCGCCGCAACATTCCGTACGGCCAGGCCGAGCGCGATTTCCAGGCATACCGGCGCGGCCGCTACGTCGAGTTCAATCTGGTCTTCGACCGTGGCACACTGTTCGGGCTGCAGAGCGGCGGACGCACTGAATCGATTCTGATGTCGATGCCGCCTGTGGTGAACTGGCGCTACAACTGGCACCCCGAACCGGGCACGCCGGAAGCGCGCCTCTACAGCGATTTTCTCGTGCCGCGCGAGTGGGTGTGAGGCTCGCGCCCGCACCGTACCCGGCATCGTCACGACAAAGGATCTTCACCTGAAGCCGAACGCTCATCCTGTCGCCCTGCCTCGCCGGATCGGACTGCTCGGCGGCACTTTCGATCCGATCCACGACGGCCATCTCGCACTGGCGCGGCGTTTCGCCGACGTGCTGCAACTGACCGAACTGGTGCTGCTGCCGGCCGGCCAGCCGTGGCAGAAATCGGACGTGTCGGCGGCCGTGCATCGCCTCGCCATGACGCGCGCGGCGGCAAGCGAACTCGTGCTGCCGGGCGTCACGGTGCGCGTCGCGACCGACGAGATCGATCACGACGGCCCCACTTACACGATCGACACGCTGCAACGCTGGCGTGAACGCGAAGGTCAGGAGGCGTCGATTGCGCTGCTGATCGGCGCGGATCAACTGGTGCATCTCGACACATGGCGCGACTGGCGGCGTCTGTTCGACTTCGCGCATATCTGCGCGGCCACTCGTCCCGGTTTCGACCTCGCGTCGATTCCGCTGGCGGTCGCGAAAGAAATCGACGCGCGCCGCGCCCGCGCCGTGGTGCTGCAAGCCACGCCGTGCGGCCACTTGCTGATCGACACGACGCTTGCGTTCGACGTCTCGGCCACCGACATTCGCGCGCATCTGCGCGAACAGGTGGCGCAGCGGCTCGCCCAGCATGCGGGCGGCGAACGACAGGACAAACAGCAGGGCGAGCAGCAGGACCCGAACCCGGCCCGCGCCGCGAGCCATGTCCCCGCCGCGGTGTGGGACTATATTCTTCAACATCATCTGTACCACCGGTAACCCCATGGATATTCGCAAACTGCAACGCGTGATCGTCGACGCTCTCGAAGACGTGAAGGCGCAAGACATCAAGGTGTTCAACACCACCCACCTGACCGCCCTGTTCGATCGCGTGATCGTCGCGAGCGGCACCTCGAACCGCCAGACCAAAGCGCTCGCCTCCAGCGTGCGCGAGAACGTCAAGGAAGCCGGCGGCGACATCGTCAGCACCGAAGGCGAGGACATCGGCGAATGGGTGCTGGTCGATTGCGGCGACGCGATCGTGCACATCCTGCAACCCGCGCTGCGCCAGTACTACAACCTCGAAGAAATCTGGGGCGAGAAGCCGGTGCGCATCAAGCTGTCGGCGCCGAGCCCGTTCGGCGGCGCGAGCGCAAGCGAGCCGCTCGACGACGAGGAAGAAGACGAAGCGCCGGCTGCGAAGCCCGCACGCAAGACGCCGGCACGCCGCCGCTAAGCGCTTTGGCTCGCCCGTCGCCTGATTTGCCATTGCCTCCGCGATTGCCTCTGCGATTGCATCCGCGATCGAATCCGCGATCGAATCCGCGATTACATCCGTGATGAAACTGCACATCCTCGCCGTCGGCCACAAGATGCCGGACTGGATCGCCACCGGCTTCGACGAATACGCGAAGCGCATGCCGCCCGAGCTGCGTATCGAACTGCGCGAGATCAAGCCCGAGCAGCGTTCGTCGGGGCGGCCGGCGGAAAGCGTGATGGCCGCCGAACGGCAGAAGATCGAGGCCGCGCTGCCGAAGAACGCACGCATTGTCGCGCTCGATGAACGCGGCAAGGACTGGACCACGATGCAGCTTGCCGCCGCCCTGCCCGGCTGGCAGCAGGACGGCCGCGACGTGGCGTTTCTGATCGGCGGCGCCGACGGGCTCGACCCCGATCTGAAAGCGCGCGCCGATATGCTGCTGCGTGTCTCGAGTCTGACGCTGCCGCACGCGATGGTCCGTGTGCTGCTCGCCGAACAGCTTTACCGCGCGTGGACCATCACGCAAAATCACCCCTATCACCGCGCGTGAGCGAACGAGGCTGCCGGCAGATCGCGCGTTTTTAGTCTCGTTGCCTGCGGCGCTTGTCGACGTGTTCATTGACGTGTTCATTGACGTGTTCATTGACGTGTTCATTGACGTGTTCATTGACGTGTTCATTGACGTGCGTCGATTGACGCGCTTGTTGCCCCGCTTATCGACGTGCTTATCGACGCGCTCGTCGATGCTTGAAAGACAAGCTCATCGCCCGTTCATGCAATCCGCTTCATCGAGACCTGTTCATGCCAACCTCCGCCGCGCTGCACCCGTTCGTCTACCTCGCCTCTCAAAGTCCGCGCCGCCAGGAGTTGCTGCAGCAACTCGGCGTGCGCTTCGAACTGCTGCTGCCGCGTCCCGATGAAGATGCCGAAGCGCTCGAGACCGAGCTGCCCGGCGAGCGAGCGCGCGACTACGTGCAGCGCGTCTGCATTGCCAAGGCACGCGCCGCACGCGCGCGCCTCGTGGCCGGCGAGCATGCTGTGCGGCCGATCCTGGTTGCGGACACAACCGTCACGATCGACGACGCGATCCTCGGCAAACCCGTCGATGCCGACGACGCGTTCGCGATGCTCACGCGTCTGGCCGGCCGCGATCATGAAGTGCTGACGGCGGTGGCCGTGATCGACGCGGAAGGCACGTTGCTGCCCGCCGCGCTATCGGTGTCGAAAGTGCGCTTTGCTGCACTGCACGCGGATGCGATTCGCCGCTATGCGGCGAGCGGCGAGCCGCTCGGCAAGGCGGGCGCGTATGGCGTGCAAGGACGCGCCGCCGAGTTTATCGAGCATATCGACGGGTCCTATTCAGGTATCATGGGTTTGCCGCTTTTTGAAACCGCTGCCCTCCTGCGTGCAGCGCGCATCGACTTCTAAAACAACACCATGAATGAAGAAATCCTGATCAATGTCACGCCGCAGGAAACGCGCGTCGCGCTCGTCCAGCAAGGCGCCGTCCAGGAACTTCACGTCGAACGAACGCTGTCGCGCGGGCGCGTCGGCAATGTCTATCTCGGCAAGGTCGTCCGCGTGTTGCCGGGCATGCAATCCGCCTTCATCGACATCGGCCTGGAACGCGCCGCGTTTCTGCACGTCGCCGATATCTGGCATCCGCGCATTGCCGGCGAGCCGCAGCATCAGGCGCCGCATCAGCCGATCGAGAAGATCGTGTTCGAAGGCCAGACGCTGATGGTGCAGGTCGTCAAGGATCCGATCGGCACCAAGGGCGCGCGGCTGTCCACGCAAGTGAGCATCGCCGGGCGCACGCTCGTGTATCTGCCGCAGGAACCGCATATCGGCATTTCGCAGAAGATCGAAAGCGAAGCCGAACGCGAAGCCGTGCGCGCGCGTTTGACCGCCGTGTTGCCCGCCGATGAGAAAGGCGGCTACATCGTGCGCACCATCGCCGAAGATGCGACCAGCGAAGAACTGGCCGGCGACGTCGCGTATCTGCGCAAGACGTGGGCGACGATTCTGTCGCAAGCCCAGCGTATGCCGCCTACCAGCCTCCTGTATCAGGACCTGAATCTCGCGCAGCGCGTGCTGCGCGATTTCGTCAATGACGAAACCTCGCGCATTCAGGTCGACTCGCGCGAGACGTATCAGATGCTCGCCGACTTCGCGGCCGAGTTCACGCCGGCGGTGTCGTCGAAACTGCATCACTACACCGGCGAGCGGCCGCTCTTCGATCTGTACAACATCGAGGCGGAAATTCAGCGCGCGTTGTCACGCCGCGTCGACCTGAAGTCCGGCGGCTATCTGGTGATCGACCAGACCGAAGCGATGACCACGATCGACGTGAACACCGGCGGTTATGTCGGCGCACGCAACTTCGACGATACGATCTTCAAGACCAACCTCGAAGCCGCGCATACGATCGCGCGGCAATTGCGGCTGCGCAACCTGGGCGGCGTGATCATCATCGACTTCATCGATATGGAAAACGTCGAGCATCGGGAGCAGGTGCTCGGCGAATTGAAGAAAGCGTTGGCGCGCGACCGCACGCGGGTGACGGTCAATGGTTTCTCGCAGCTTGGGTTGGTGGAGATGACGCGCAAACGCACGCGCGAATCTTTGGCGCATGTGCTGTGCGAGCCCTGCCCGGTTTGCCAGGGCAAGGGCCAGGTCAAGACTCCGCGCACGGTGTGCTATGACGTGCTGCGCGAGATTCTGCGCGAGTCGCGGCAGTTCAATCCGAAAGAGTTTCGCGTGGTGGCGTCGCAGCAGGTGATCGATCTGTTTCTTGAAGAGGAGTCGCAGCATCTGGCGATGCTGATCGATTTCATCGGTAAACCGGTGTCGTTGCAGGTGGAGTCGAATTTGAGTCAGGAACAGTACGACATTGTGCTGATGTGAATCTCAAAACCCTTATCCATCAAGGGTTTCATGCAATTTTTCGACCTCAAATTCCCTCCTGGCTACCCACTGACCATGAGCGACCACGTCGACGACCAAACGCGAGCCGAATTGCTGCGCCATCTCGTTGTCGGGCAACTAATCGCGAAGCGCCCCCGCCCCGGCGCTCCTCATTTACATTCCCTTAACGCTTCTTGGCGCGGCAGGTGATGCGATCACCCCCGCTTCGCCGACTTGGCAATCAAAGCCTCGGACAAGGGATCAACCATCATCGCGGTCTCTATGCCAACCATCGGCACAACAGTGGCAACGGTGGCGGCTGAAAAGTCTCCCCTAACAACGAAAGGACTGATATGACTCCCGGTGTCAATCGGGATCGGTTTTTCGGTTGCTCGAATTCATGTTTGCGGAATTTCCTGAGGGCGACGTAGCAGTACATCT
>NZ_JBYSWU010000140.1:0-864 GCF_058781505.1 Paraburkholderia sp. FW306-2-2C-D06C
TCATGCGCGAGCGGCGAACGGCCGCCGACCATATAGCGGATGTGCTGCTTGGAGAGTTCATCGAACGTCAGATCGACGGTGGGAAAGCCGTGCGCCTCGAACGCGCCCGCGATCTGCGCGGACTCGCTGCGATTCCTGATCTGCACGCCGACGAAGATGTGCGCCGAATTCGCATCCGCGATCCGGTAGTTGAACTCGGTCACGCTGCGCGTGCCGACCAGCTCGCAGAAGCGGCGGAAGCTGCCGCGCTCCTCGGGGATCGTCACCGCGAACACCGCTTCGCGCGCTTCCCCCACTTCCGCGCGCTCGGCGACGAAACGCATCCGGTCGAAGTTCATGTTCGCGCCCGACGTGATCGCGATCAGCGTCTGGTTCTCGATGCCTTCGCGCTCCGCATACTGCTTCGCGCCGGCCACGGCCAGAGACCCCGCGGGCTCCAGCACGCTGCGGGTGTCCTGGAACACGTCCTTGATCGCGGCACATAGCGCATCGGTATTCACCAGCAGCACGTCGTCGAGATATTCGCGGCACAGCCGGAAGGTTTCCTCGCCGACCAGCTTCACCGCGGTGCCATCCGAAAACAGGCCGACTTCATTGAGCGTGACCCGCTCACCCGCTTTCAGCGACGCCGCCATCGCGCACGAATCGTCGGTCTGCACGCCGATCACCTTGATCTCCGGACGCACCGATTTCACGTACGCCGCGACGCCCGCCGCCAGTCCGCCGCCGCCGATCGGCACGAAGATCGCGTGGATCGGCCCCTGGTGCTGGCTGAGAATTTCCATCGCGACGGTGCCCTGGCCGGCGATCACGTACGGATCGTCGAACGGATGCACGAAAGTCAGGCCGCGCGCTTCCTGCAGC
>NZ_JBYSWU010000141.1:0-847 GCF_058781505.1 Paraburkholderia sp. FW306-2-2C-D06C
CGGCGGGTTGCCACCCCCCGCCGAGCGCCTTGAATGCGGCGACCGCTGCGCGCGCCGACTCCGTTTGCGCCTGCACCCGCTCGTCGGATGCGCGCAGCAAGTTCTGATCGGCCTGCAGGACCTCGATCAGGCTGACGACGCCTTTCTGGTAGGCCGCAAACGAGGCGGCTCGCGCCCGGCCGAGCGAGCTCACACCCTGCGCGAGAACGGCGGCCTGCTCCTCGCGCTTCACGAGTGCCGAGAAAGAATTCTCGACGTCCTCCGTTGCGTGCAATGCGGCAAGCCGGTACGCGGCGAGCATCTCGGCGTCCTGGCCTTTGGCCTCATTGATCTGCGCATTGATGCGGCCGAAATCGAACAGACGCCAGCGCAGCCCCAGCACGCCAGCGGCCTGACTGGCGCCGCTACTGAACAGGTTGCCGCTGGCCACTGAGGTGGCGCTCCCAATCAGTCCACCGAGCGACAGCTTGGGGTAATACTCCGCGACTGCCACGCCGATACGCGCGTTCGATGCAGCAAGGCGACGCTCGGCCACGATCAGATCGGGCCGACGCCTGAGCAACTCGCCAGGCGATCCGGTGCCTGCGATTCGCGGGGCGGCCGGGATATCGCCGCCCTCGAGCAGTTCCGCCCGATGCGTGCCGGGCTGTGCACCCAGCATCACGTCCAGCGCGTTCATCGCCGCATCCAGCCCCGCCTCGAGGACCGGGATGGATGCCTGCACCTGCGCCAGCGCGCCTTCAGCCTGGCTCACCTGAAGATCGGCCGCCAGGCCTTTCCCATACAGAAGCTTGATGGTCGAGAGCAGATCCTGCTGCGTCTGCAACTGCTTGCGGGCCACCTGCAG
>NZ_JBYSWU010000142.1:0-840 GCF_058781505.1 Paraburkholderia sp. FW306-2-2C-D06C
TCCGAACACTTTCATCCTGACCTGCCCGAGCACGTGCAGCGCAACCGGTTGCTGCTGCTGGGCGTAATGCATGCCGCGGGGTTCGCGCACATCAAGAGCGAATGGTGGCATTACGAGTTGCCCGATTTACGTGTACTGCCGCTCATCGACAACAGCGAAAGCGGCCCGTTGCGTCTGATGTAGTGGCTTTCTAATTCCAGCATCCGTAGTTCCCCTACAGGCTCTACCCCATTCCTTACGGAGCAAGTATGAAACTGGTATTGCGCAATGCGCTGGCGGCGGCAGCGGTCGCCTCCGCCCTGACCCTGTCGTTCACGGCGGCCGGCCTCGCCCAGGCGGCCACGCCGAAAGACATGTTCGTCATGGCGACATTCCTCGACGAATTCACGACGCTCGATCCCGGCGAAGTCTATGAACTGGTGCCGGAAGAATACGTCGCGAACACCTATGACCGGCTGGTACGCGTCGACCTGAAAGACCCGTCGAAATTCAATGGCGATGTGTCGCAATCGTGGATCGTGAGCCCCGACGGCCTCACGTTCACGTTCAAGATCCGTCCGGGCCTCAAGTTTCACTCAGGCAACGCCTTGACCGCGGACGACGTCGCCTGGTCGATCCAGCGCACGGTCCTGCTCGATAAGGGCGCGGCAGCGGTGCTGCAAGGTATCGGCCTCACGAAAGACAACGTGCTGAACAACGTGAAGAAGGTTGACGACGCAACCGTCAGCGTGACAACCGACCAGAATTATGCACCGACGTTCGCACTGAACGTGCTCGGCGCGTGGCCCGCCTCGGTGCTCGACAAACAGCTGCTGATGTCGCACCAGAAGGGCAATGACT
>NZ_JBYSWU010000143.1:0-829 GCF_058781505.1 Paraburkholderia sp. FW306-2-2C-D06C
GGCGTTGTCAACTTGCCGAGCGTGAGACGGCACGACGGCGGGCGTGACAACTATCAGAAAGAGGTCGACGGATTTTGGGCGTGTTCGGCAAATTCACGCCATGCCACGAACTGAGCTGCGAGTTGCTTGCGATAGAGTGAAGCGCGCAACAGATGTCGCTTGAGCGCGAAATGTTGCCGTATCGGCCCGAAGCACGAGAGAAATTTCTGTGTGCGCTTGAGGTCACGAAAGCCGCGCATGCGACGCTCGCGTTCGCGCGTCGGTTGGTGGCTATTCTCCGCGCGGTTGTTCAGTCGGGCGGCCGCTTTGACGAACACGTGCTTCACGTTCGCAAGTTTCGGGATCTCGGCTTTTGCTGCCGGATAGCTGCGCAACTGATCGGTGACGATCTTGCGCGGCACCGGGTTCGAGCGCAGCACACGCTTGAAAAAACGTTTGGCCGCAGCTTTATCGCGCCGCTTTTGTAGCAAGATGTCGAGTTCGGCGCCATGCTCGTCGACCGCACGCCACAGCAGGAACGGTTCGCCCCGCAGAGTGACGAACATCTCGTCAAGATGCCACGTGCTACCCGGCTTGCGACGCGCCGCTTTCACGCGGTGAGCAAAGCCCTCGCCGAATTTGTCGCACCAGCATCGGACGGTCTCGTAGGTCACAACCACGCCGCGCTCGAAAAGCAGTTCCTCGATGTCGCGCAAGCTCAACTGAAAGCGGAAATACCAGCGCACAGCGCAACTGATGACCTCGGCTGGAAAACGGTGACCGTGATAGAGCGATTTCGATTTCTTCATCACGCCATCTTACGTGACCGACCTGATAACCTGACAACGCC
>NZ_JBYSWU010000144.1:0-828 GCF_058781505.1 Paraburkholderia sp. FW306-2-2C-D06C
TAGGCAGTGTTCACATTTACGACTGGCCCAAACGCGCAGGCAAGCGATGCAAACACGAGATAGCTCTCGGCAAGCTTGTCATATCGAGTGGAGACGCGGCGAAAATGCTTGATGCGATTGAAAAACCGTTCGACCAGGTTGCGTGTACGGTACAGCGCACGGTTGTAGCGGCGCTTTGTCTTGCGATTCGAACGCGGGGGAATCACGACCTTTGCCCGGGTAGCCCGAATCCGTCGCACGAAGTGGTCAGCATCGTAGCCCTTGTCTGCGATAACCGCTCCGGTGCGCAGATGCTCGACCAGTTGCGCGGCGCACGAGATGTCGGCGACCTGTCCTTCAGTGACGATCAGTCGCAACGGGCGACCTTTCGAATCTACCGCCAGATGCACTTTGGTGCTCAATCCGCCTCGGGAACGTCCGAGCGCTTGCGGCCCGCTTTTTTTAAGGCCCCGGCCGAATGCTGGTGCGCTCGCACGATCGTCGAATCGATCAGGATGTGCTCGATTTCCGTCTCGCCTGCCAAAGCATTCGCCACCCGCGCCCATACACCCTTGCTTCGCCAGCGCGAGAAACGGATATATACCGTATGCCATCGGCCGAATTCCGCGGGAAGATCGCGCCACGGACTGCCGGTTCGGGCAATCCATAGCACTGCTTCGAGGAACCAGCGATTGTTGGATGCCGTTCGGCCACGGTCGCCTTCCTTGCCCGGCAGGATAGCTTGGACTTTGTTCCATACTTCGTCGCTCAGTAACGTGCGTACCATCCCGTCTCGTAGCGCAAAAGACAGGATGTAAACACATTTTTTCAAATGTAAACAGACCCTAG
>NZ_JBYSWU010000145.1:0-818 GCF_058781505.1 Paraburkholderia sp. FW306-2-2C-D06C
AGGCAGGGCGTCCGGTGCAATCATGGATTGCATACGGGGCGTCTGGCGCAAATCCGTAGTGATCACCAGAATTCATGGCGTCACCTTCGATGAAAAAGGAGAGTCTCATGCCCCAGGCCCCAAACCCCACTCACACGCCCACGATCCTGCTCATCGGCGCCTCGCGCGGCCTCGGCTACGCCATGGCGGCCGAGTTCCTGACGAAGGGATGGAACGTCACGGGCACCGTCCGTGCCGACTGCGGCCGGACCCTGCTGCACGACCTGGCCGATGCGCATCCGGACCAGGTCGAGATCGAGACGCTGGACATCACCCGGCCCGACCAGATCCGGGCCTTGCGCGAGCACTTGTCCGGCCGGATGTTCGATATTCTGTTCGTCAACGCCGGCACGACCAATCCGGATCCGACCCAGACCATCGGCGAGGTGTCGACCGAGGATTTCGCAAACCTCATGATTACCAACGCGCTCAGCCCGATGCGGGTGGTGGAGAGCCTGTCCGACCTCGTTCCGCCGGCCGGCCTGATAGGGGTTATGTCGTCCGGGCAAGGTAGTATCGCGGACAACGAGTCCGGCCAGCGGGAGGTCTATCGCGGCAGCAAGGCGGCATTGAACCAGTTCATGCGCAGCTTTGCCGCGCGCCAGGTGCAAACACCGCGCGCCATGCTGCTGATGGCGCCGGGCTGGGTACGCACCGACCTGGGTGGGCCCGAGGGGCGACTGTCGATCGAGGAGAGCGTTCCCGGGGTCGTGAATGTGTTGCTGGCCAAGCAGGGCCATCCCGGGCTCGAATACCTCGATTATCGCGGCCGGACCGTC
>NZ_JBYSWU010000146.1:0-804 GCF_058781505.1 Paraburkholderia sp. FW306-2-2C-D06C
TCCCGTACCTCGTGATCGGCCGGGCCGCGCGCGGGGGCGGAGGGAGTGGTGGTGTTTTTCATGGGTATAGCATACAGCAATGGACAACCTGTGACTATTTGGTATTATAGTCACACCCCGGAAACTCGCGAAGACGCTCATGCTACCCAAACACCTCCTTGCCGCGGTCATTGCTGCCAGCCTCTCGGCGGGCTGCGCTGTCGGCCCCGACTATGTCCGGCCCGATGTCGCCATGCCGGACCATTTCCAGGGTCAGGCCGCGGTAGATCACCGGCAGGCGGCGGCGGGTGCAGACCTGGTCACGTGGTGGACGGGTTTCGGCGATCCGCAACTGACACGATTCGTTACGCTCGCGCTGGGGCAGAACCTGGACCTCGCGCAGGCCGCGGCGCGCGTCTCGCAGGCGCGCGCGGGGCTCGGGGCAGCGAATGCCGCGCTGCTGCCTTCCGGCAATGTCAGCGGCCAGGCGGCCCGGGTCTACCAGTCGGTTGAAACGCCGCTGGGACGTGTCCTGAATTCAACGCCCGGTTTCGATCGCTACGGCAACGACTACGAGGCCAATTTCAGCGCGAGCTGGGAACTGGATGTGTTTGGTGGCCTGCGTCGCGGGCGGGAAGCAGCACTTGCCGACTATCAGGCTTCAGAGGCCGGCGAGGTGGCCACGCGCCTGGCTGTGGCAGCACAGACTGCCGACATCTACATCACCATTCGTGGATTGCAGGCTCGCCTGCAGGTGGCCCGCAAGCAGTTGCAGACGCAGCAGGATCTGCTCTCGACCATCAAGCTTCTGTATGGGAAAGGCCT
>NZ_JBYSWU010000147.1:0-795 GCF_058781505.1 Paraburkholderia sp. FW306-2-2C-D06C
GCGGAAGCGCATCGTTCGATGCCCGTCATCCATGGAGCTGCACCGATAAACGCAAGGGCCGAATTCCGGTTCCGGTCCAAACGGCGGCGTCCAATCACGGTGTAATATTCCACGGATGTCCACGTTATTTCTCGGCCTCGACGCCGCGCAGATTTAAAGCATCCATGACGAGGACGGCAGGCTGGTCAAAAGGCCTGGAAACCGCTCCAAAGGTGGCGTCGGCCGTAACAACGGCATTGATGGGAAATACATCATGTCAACCGAGTGGAAGCGCCGCGCCTGGCTGTTTATCCAGCGTTTCTGGCAGCCGACCAGCGCGTGCATGACCTGCATGCCGGGGAGTTGGGGCAATGTCATGAGCCTTGCCCACTGGACGATTGCATTCCATACTGGTCTGCTCACCGGACTCCTGGCCGTACTTTTGACCTTCACGCCTGCGGCGAAACTCTACGTGCATCGATACGGCAATGCGCTGGTCGTCGGCGTCCTGACAACGTTAGGCGACGCCTACTCGCACGCGAGTCACTACCGCATCCCCTATGTCGAGCACATCGTGACGGGTGTTATTTCAGGTCTCTTGACGCTGGCTGCCTCATATCTCTTTGAAGACCGCGCGCGACGCCTTCGGGCGGCATGGGCTCGGGTTTTCGAATAACTTATCCGTTGACTTTCGGAACCCTCCTAGTCGAACCGAAAGAGGCTCCCCGGTTTGGTTGCGCATCATTGCTGGGCAGCCTGAGCGTGGACAACGGCCGTTTGGGGCCGTTACATGCCCCTGCGTCAGGGTTCGGCCAG
>NZ_JBYSWU010000148.1:0-780 GCF_058781505.1 Paraburkholderia sp. FW306-2-2C-D06C
TCAAGGATTCGCTACGCCGGGCTTACGCCCGTCCTTGACCCGCCAAACCTACCCACTCAAAATTCAAAAGAGGCACTTGCCATTTCTGGGTCTGTGTCCGCAGTGCCCGCTAGCTTGACCTACCAATTACAAGCTAAGGCGGCGGAACACGGCGAAAGGGTCAGTGTCAGTACGACGGGCGAACTAATACGCGGTTTTTCGTTCGTCAATCTGGAACTGGCTGGCTTGCGACTTGATAGCGGACGAATTGTCGGAGCCGGCCGGCTCCTGTCTGCGCTGCGTGCAGTGCTTTCCGCCCGCAAACTGCGGGGCGGATGCGTTTTCACGAATGACCTGGTTGCGGGGCGTCTCAGGCTGCTAGAAGAGCGCTTTGGTCACAACGTCGATTGGGAAACCCTTGCATCGATCGAAGCCAGCCTCTTACCTATCGCCAACCAAGACGCACTTCCATTACGATTTCGCGATCAATGGCAACCGTTTGCAATCACTGAACTTATCGACGATGTACGCAAGCTGCGCCAGTTTTAGAATTTTTCCGCTGCTACCAGTTCGCTGGAACCTTACGGTCGTGCGGCATATGCCAACCGGCAGATTCACTGTTTTCCCTCGATGGACACCTGTTAAAGACTGGAGTGCCGCCGGCGCCGACGTCACGTTTTCGGAGAGACCGCCAAGCTTCGACTATGAGGCCGAATGGTCTGACCTAGGGTCTGTTTACATTTGAAAAAATGTGTTTACATCCTGTCTTTTGCGCTACGAGACGGGATGGTACGCACGTTA
>NZ_JBYSWU010000149.1:0-733 GCF_058781505.1 Paraburkholderia sp. FW306-2-2C-D06C
GCGCGATGAGAAAGTGATCGCGCTGGTGACGTACACCCGGTTGCGCCAGCCCCGGCTCGGGACGCGCAAACTGCATCATCTGCTGGGAGCGCCGCTCACACAGGCCGGCATCAAGCTCGGGCGCGACGGCATGTTCGATATCCTGCGACACGCCCGTTTGCTGGTGAAAACCCGCCGTGCGTATCACAAGACCACCGACAGCCACCACCGTTTCCGCAGACATCCGAATCTGCTGAAAGAGGGTCCCCAGAGGGTTGTCCCCACAGGGCCCGAGCAGGTGTGGGTCGCTGATATCACCTATCTGGCCACGGCCGGAGCGTTTGTCTATCTAAGCCTGGTGACGGATGCGTGGTCCCGCAAGATCGTCGGCTACCACGTGCATGACAGCCTGCAGACCGAGCAGGTCAGCGAGGCGCTGAAGATGGCGCTGCGTGGTAGAAAGACACGCCAGCCATTGATCCATCACTCAGATCGGGGTATTCAGTATTGCTCGGCTTACTACCAGCAGCTCCATCAGCGCCATGGGCTCACCTGCTCGATGACCGACGGCTACGACTGCTACCAGAACGCTCTCGCTGAACGCATCAACGGCATTCTCAAGACAGAACTGCTTTTACAACGTCCGGCCGACCTGGGCCAGGCCGCCCAGATGGTCCGGCAGTCGGTGCAGATCTACAACCAGGAACGACCGCATCATTCTTTAAAATACAAAACGCCCGATGAACTTCATCGG